>JANMCD010000256.1:0-12267 GCA_031360905.1 Novosphingobium sp. | reverse complement strand
CGGCCCGCCATTGATCACATCGATGGCAAGCCGCTCCAGCTCATACTCATAGGGAAAATCGCGCCAAAGCGGGTAATCCGGATAGAGCCGGCGGATCGCCTTGAACGCCAGCGCCTGCAAGCGCCACGGACGGAAGGCGCGGTGATCATAGAAGCGCCCCTCGGCGTGGATCATCAAGCCGCTGCACAGCGCTGCCGCGTGCTTGTGGAAGGTCGGCTCGAACCAGCATTCGCGGATCGCGCAGCCGGCGAGCCACTTCGGGGCAGAGGCCTGCATTTCCTTCAGCACCGCTTTGGCGTCGATATCCGGCGCGCCGAACAGCACTTCGAGAGGCCGGGTAGTGCCCCTGCCCTCGCTCAGCGTGGTGCCTTCGAGCATCACCGTCCCGGCATAGGCGCGGGCCATGTTGAGGCTGGCGGCATTGGGGCTGGGGTTGATCCAGATGCGGCTTTCCGGCCAGCCGAAGCCGGGCGACGTATCGGGCTGCCAGCCCTGCATTGCGATCACCCGGTAATCGACATCGAGCTTGAAATGCCGCACAAACCAGCGGCCCATTTCGCCCATCGTCAGCCCGTGGCGCATCGGCATCGGTCCTGCGCCCACGAAACTTTCCTGGCCTGGGATCAGCAGCGTGCCCTCGACCGGACGGCCGGCGGGATTGGGACGATCAAGCACCCAGACCGCCTTGCCGGTTCCCGACGCCTCCTCCAGCAGATAAAGCAGCGTCGTGACAAAGGTGTAGATGCGGCAGCCAAGGTCTTGCAGGTCGAACAGGAAGACATCGGCCGTGTCCATCATTGCCGGGCTCGGGCGGCGAACCTGGCCATAAAGGCTGAACACGGGCATGCCGTATTGCGCATCGGTCTCGTCCGCGGTTTCGACCATATTGTCCTGCTTGTCGCCCTTCAGCCCGTGCTGCGGGCCGAAGGCGGCGGTGAGATTGATGTCCGGGCAGGCAGCGAGCGCGTCGAGCGAATGGGTGAGGTCTTCGGTAACCGAAGCCGGATGGGCGATAAGCGCGACGCGCTTGCCTTGCAGCGGCTTACGCAGGTTTTGGTCAGCCAGCAGGCGATCGATGCCGAATTTCATGGCCTTTCAGGTGGCGGAAGTGTGAGCGCGAAGCAAGCGGGCGCGTGGAAATCGGGCTTGCCGGGCGGATGAGCCAGCGCCCAATAGGATTTGGCGCCGCCGGTTTCCTCGATGACGGCCGCCAGGGCCAGCTCCCACGGGCGCGGGGGCAGCCCAGCGAGCGGTACGGCAGCGTCGAAGATGGCGATGCGCTGACCGACTTGCACCGTGCAAATCGGTTCGCGGGCCAAAGGACATTTCGCCATGCCTTCGCGGTAGGCGATAAAATCATAGGCGGCCCAGCGTTCGGACGGAGACAGGTTGATCTCGACATAGGCCTCTTCGCCCATCTGCCGTAAGAAAAGTTCGAAGCAGGTCGTCCGCCACAGTCCATCGGCGCGGCCCTTGCCAGCGAACGGCGGGACCACCAGCTGACCGGCGTCTTCAATGTGCCAATGCAGGTTAAGCCAGTTCTCGTCGGCATTGGTGATGCGGGCCTTGACCTGGCTCACCGTACCGGGTGGGTGATCGGGGTGGGGAATAAGCTCATGCGTTTCCAAGCCCGTAACTCCATGCTAGGCGGCGCGCTGCAATGACCAGCGCCATGTCCTCGTATAAATCCACCCTGCTCCGCCTGCTCGACGAGCGCGGCTATATCCACCAGCTGACCGACGCACAGGGCCTTGATGCCTTGGCTGCAAAGCAGGTAATCTCTGGCTATATCGGCTTCGACGCCACCGCGCCATCGCTGCATGTCGGCAGCCTGGTGCAGATCATGCTGCTGCGCCGCCTCCAGCAGGCCGGGCACAAGCCGATTGTGGTGATGGGCGGCGGCACAACCAAAGTCGGCGACCCTTCGGGCAAGGATGAGAGCCGCAAGCTCCTCACCGGGGCGGACATCCAGTCCAACATCGCCTCGATCCGCACGGTGTTCGAGCGGTTCCTGACATTCGGTGATGGTCCGGTCGATGCGGTCCTGGTCGATAACGACGAATGGTTGAGCCAGCTTTCCTATGTCGAGTTGCTGCGCGACGTTGGTCCGCATTTCACAATCAACCGCATGCTCACTTTCGATTCGGTCAAGCTGCGGCTTGAGCGGGAGCAGCCGCTGACCTTCCTCGAATTTAATTACATGATCCTCCAGGCCTATGATTTCCGCGAACTGGCCCTGCGGCATGGCTGCCGCTTGCAGATGGGCGGATCAGACCAGTGGGGCAATATTATCAACGGGATCGAGCTTGCCCGCCGGATGGAACGGATCGAGCTGTTCGGCGTCACCACCCCGCTACTCACCACTGCGGACGGTGCCAAGATGGGCAAGACTGCGGCGGGCGCGGTGTGGCTCAACGAGGCGCAGCTGCCGGCTTATGACTTCTGGCAATATTGGCGCAACACCGACGACCGCGATGTCGGCCGGTTCCTGCGGCTGTTCACCGATTTGCCGCTTGATGAGATTGCCCGGCATGAAGCGCTGGAAGGCAGCGAAATCAACGCTGCAAAAGTTGTGTTGGCCAATCAAGTCACCAGCCTGTGCCGCAGCGAATCAGCAGCAAGGGCGGCGGAGGCGACGGCCTCGGCGACATTTTCTGGCGGCGCCATTGGGGAAGATCTGCCGGAATTCACTATTCCGTCCGAAGGTCTGTCAATCGTTGATGCGCTGGTCGGCATCGGATTCGCCGCGAGCCGCGGCGAGGCGAAGCGGCTGATTGCCGGGGGCGGGGCACGGCTGGGCGGTGACGTGATAACCGACGAAACGCACGCAATCGGGGGGGCTTGCGGGGAGCTGCGCATCTCCTCCGGCAAGAAGAAGCACGGTATACTGCGCTCGGCTTGATCCGCTACCGGCACGACGCAATGGTCCGACCGGCAAGGCTCTGCCGGCCAGTTTTTGCCGGTTTACCCAATATTTGCCTTTCTCATGCATCTTGTCTCCCTTGGAAAAGCGAGATTGAGGTGATTTATGGCTATGGGTGCAGGCGCACAGCTGAGTGTAACCGATATGCGCCGGGCGACGCGGCATCCGGTGGACTGCCCGGTGATCGCCGAACATCGCCGGCTGGGCGATATCCATCTGCAGATCGTCAACCTGTCCGCACACGGCTTCATGGCAGCCGACGCGCCGGGCCTTACACGCGGAGATCGCATCGTCATCCGCCTTCCCGTGGTCGGCAGGATCGAAGCGCATCTGATCTGGTCCACCGAGGAGAAAACCGGCTTTCAGTTCGAGCGGATCATCCGGTACGACGAATTCCTGAAGATCATCGAAACCTTGCAGCCCAATCCGCGCCTGCGCCGGGATCGCTAACGCTGTTGATTCTACCACGCATGACATAGCCCCTGCCAGCCCACTTGGCATTGCTGCGCTCCACTGCCATGGCTGAGGAGTGACCGAGCCGACATCGCCGCTGCAAATTCCCGCATACCGCTTGTTCTGGTTTTCGCGGCTGACCTCGATCATCGCCACTTCCGGCATGGTCGTGGTTATCGGTTACCAGCTCTACGACCTCGCACGCAGCGACTATGGCATGGGCATCTCCCAGGCCGCGCTGCTGCTGGGGTTGTTGGGCTTTGCGCAGTTCCTTCCCATCGCCGTGCTGACCCCCATCGCCGGGGTGGTCGCGGACCGCTACGACCGCCGCCTGGTTGCCAGCGCTTCGGTAGCAGTCGATCTCGGGGTTGCCACGTTGCTCGCTTTGGCGACGGCAGGCGGGAAAATCACTCTGCCGCTGCTGTTCGCCCTGGCCGCCTGCCACGGGATTGCGCGGGTGTTCCTCGGCCCGGCGCTGTCGGCGATTGCCCCCAACATCGTACCGGCGGCGCTGATGCCGCGCGCGATCGCATACAGTTCGATGGCCTGGCAGATCGGCTCGGTTGTCGGACCGGCGCTCGGCGGATTGGCTTTCGGCATGGCCTCCGCCCTCCCCTATTGGGCCGGGGCGGGGCTGCTGGCGATTTCATGCCTGGGCATATTTCTCATCGGCCCCCTGCCCCCGCCCCCCGGCAGCCGCGACATCCATCCATTCCGCCAGGTTGCCGAGGGGTTCCGGTTCGTCCGGAACGAGCGCTTTTTGCTCGGCTGCGTGACGCTGGACCTGTTCGCCGTGCTGCTGGGCGGCGCGACTGCGCTGCTGCCAGTCTTCGCCCGCGATATCCTGCACGTCGGACCGGATGGGCTGGGGCTGATGCGCGCCGCGCCCGCCGCCGGTTCGGTGCTGGTTGCGCTATGGCTGACCCAGCGGCCGCTGGTGCATAATGTCGGAGTGAAGATGCTGTGGGCGGTCGCGGCATATGGCGCCGCGACGATCGCCTTCGGGCTGTCGCGCAGCTTTCCCTTGTCGCTCGCGCTGCTGGCGCTGCTCGGGGCCGCAGACATGATTTCAGTGTTCATCCGCAACACGCTTATCCAACTCAACACGCCCGATGAGGTCCGCGGCCGGGTTTCGGCAATATCGGGGCTGGCGATTTCCGCATCCAACGAGCTGGGCGAAATGCAATCGGGGCTTGCCGCAGCGCTGCTCGGCGTCACTGGGGCAGTTGTGTTCGGCGGCGCGGGTGCCATATTCGTCACAATCGCCTGGGCGTTCCTATACCCTGAAATCAGGAACGCCCGGACCTTCGCGCCGCAATACCGTCAGTCTCACCGCCAGAAAGAGCAAGCACCATGAAAGCCGACAGCATCCTCGCCACAATCGGCAATACGCCGCACGTTCGCCTCGCCCGGATGTTTCCCGATCACGAGGTTTGGGTTAAGTGCGAACGCGCCAATCCCGGCGGCTCGATCAAGGACCGCATCGGATTGTCGATGATCGAGGCGGCGGAGCAGGACGGCAGTCTCAAGCCCGGCGGCACAATTGTAGAGCCGACCTCGGGCAATACCGGCATCGGACTTGCCATGGTCGCGGCGGTCAAAGGGTATCCGCTGATACTGGTCATGCCCGATTCGATGTCGATCGAACGGCGGCGGTTGATGCTGGCCTACGGTGCTACGTTCGACCTGACCCCGCGCGAGAAAGGCATGAAGGGCGCGATCGAGCGGGCGAAGGAGATCGTCGAGCAAACGCCCGGCGCCTGGATGCCGCAGCAGTTCGACAATCCCGCCAACATCGAAGTCCACGCCCGCACCACCGCGCAGGAAGTGCTGGCCGATTTCGTCGACACGCCGATCGATGTGCTGATCACCGGGGTCGGCACCGGCGGGCATCTGACCGCCTGCGCCGAGGTGCTGAAAGCCAAGTGGCCGGGGATGAAGGCTTATGCGGTGGAGCCGACGCTCTCGCCGGTAATCTCTGGCGGCCAGCCCGCACCGCATCCGATCCAGGGCATCGGCGCGGGGTTCATCCCGACCAATCTCCACACCCAGGCGATCGATGGCGCGATCCTGGTCGATCCGGCCGATGCCAAGGACATGGCACGCCGCTGCGCCACGCAGGAAGGCATGCTGGTCGGGATCAGTTCGGGCGCAACCCTGGCGGCGATCGCGCAGAAGCTGAAGGAATTGCCGGCGGGCGCGCGGGTGCTGGGGTTCAATTATGATACCGGCGAGCGCTATTTGTCGGTCCCGGATTTCCTGCCGGAGTGAGGCGACGGATCGGCATCATGACGAACACACTCCAGCCAATTTGCTACAACGACGGGAAAACCGCGCTAACCGGCTGGCTTGCGAGTCCCGCCGGCCAACCGCGCGCCGCCATCATCCTGTTCCCGACCATCGCCAACGCCAACCCGCCGATGGAACGCCGCGCGAAGATGCTGGCCGAAGCCGGCTATCTCACCATGATCGCCGACTTTTACGGCGAGACGGTCGATAGTTTCGAAGCCGCCGGAACGCTCGCCAAGACTCTCCGCGCCGATGCGGAAACCTTTCGCGCCCGCCTGCGTGCCGGAATCGCGGCTCTGTGCGCCCATCCCGACGCCGCCCAACTCTCAATGGCCGCCATCGGCTTCTGCATGGGCGGTCAGGCGGCCCTCGAAGCCGCGCGGGACGGTGCCGATCTTGTCGCCGTGGTCAGCTTTCACGGTTTGCTCGATACACAAAAACCCGCCCAGCCCGGCGCAGTCAAATCCCGCATCCTCGTCTGCCACGGCGATGCCGACCCGATGGCGTCGCGCGCTCAGGTGCTGGCCTTCTGGGAAGAAATGGACGCGGTCGGGGCGAACTGGCACTTTCACAGCTACAGCGGCGTCAGGCACGGCTTCACCGACCCTGGCAGCAATGCCCGCGGCCTTCCCGCCATCGCCTATGACGCCAGCGCCGACCGGCAAAGCTGGGCAGCGATGCTGAGCTTGTTCGACGAGGTGTTTGGTTAGGCATCCGCGAATTTTACTCGCTGGCTTCCCCGCGCCAAACCGCTACCCTGCACTCGAGATTGCAAGGAGCGGCTGTCATGTTTGTCAAGTTCACCAGTTCGGACCGGGTGCCAACGGCGGTCAATGCCGCGCAGGTCACGTTCATTTCCTCGATTACCGAAGGCACCCGCATCCGCTTTGGCGAGGGCCGCAGTGTGACCGTTGTCGAGCCGATGGACGAGGTTATCGACAAGCTCAACAAGACGCGGCACTTTCCGCTGGAGTGAGGCTGGCTCACACTGCCCCGAATGCCTCCACCGGCAGTTCCATCATCGCCTCGGCTCCCGCCTCGATCTTGCGCCGAAGTGCGCCGGCGTCAGGCGTGAAGCGTTCGGCGAAATAGCGCGCGGTCGTCAGCTTGGCCTCGTAGAATGCCTTGTTCTGCGCCCCGCCCGCCAGCGCTTCCGCCGCCGTCGCGGCCATGCGCAGCCAGATCAGCCCCAGCGCGACGATGCCCATGAGGTGCATGTAATGATGCGCCCCGGCCCCGGCGTTGTTGGGATTGGCCACGGCGTTCTGCATGAACCACATCGTCGCGGCCTTTAGCTCGCCGCCCGCCTTTTCCACCCGCTCGGCAATCGGGGCGAGCTGCGGGTCGGACCTGGCGGCGGCGCATTCGCCATCGACCAGCGCGAAGAACGCCTGCACCGCCCGGCCCATATTTGCCGCCAGTTTGCGGCCGACAAGGTCCATTGCCTGCACCCCGTTGGCGCCTTCGTAGATCATCGCAATGCGGGCATCGCGGACAAACTGCTCCATCCCGTTCTCGACGATATAGCCGTGCCCACCCCAGATCTGCTGCATATTCACGGTGGTCTCGAAGCCCTTGTCGGTGCCGTAGCCCTTGATCACCGGGGTGAGCAAACTGATCAGATCGTCGGCCAGCTGGCGCTCTTCCTCGTTGGCAGCCTTGTGGGCGAGTTCGACCTGCAGCGCGCCCCATAGCGTCAGCGCGCGCATGCCCTCGGTAAAGGCTTTGGCGTCCATCAGCATACGGCGGACATCGGGGTGGACGATCAACAGGTCAGCCTTTTCGGCCAGGTCGGCCGGCCCGGTCAGCGCCCGGCCCTGGCGGCGCTCGGCGGCATAGGCTGCCCCGTTCTGATAGGCGACCTCAGCCTGCGCCAGTCCCTGGATGCCAACGCCGAGCCGCGCCGCGTTCATCATGATAAACATCGCGGCGAGGCCCTTGTTCGCCTCGCCGACCAGATAGCCGGTGGCCCCGTCGTAATTCATCACGCAAGTCGCATTCGCGCGAATGCCCATCTTGTGCTCGATCGATCCGCACGTGACCGCGTTGGGCGCACCCATCGAGCCATCCGCATTCACCAGCACCTTGGGCACGATGAACAGCGAGATGCCTTTCGACGAATCCGGCGCATCGGGCAGTTTGGCCAGAACCAGGTGAATGATGTTTTCAGCCAGATCGTGTTCACCCGCCGAAATGAAGATTTTGGTGCCGGTGATTGCAAAGCTGCCATCCGCTTGCGGCAAGGCGCGGGTGCGAATCAGGCCGAGGTCGGTGCCGCATTGCGGCTCGGTCAAGTTCATCGTCCCGGTCCATTCACCCGCGACCATCTTCGGCACAAAGCGCTGCTGCAACTCCGGCGTAGCCTTGGCGAGGATAGCGGCAATCGCGCCATTGGTAAGACCGGGGTACATGGCGAAGGACTGATTCGCCGAGGACATGAACTCCTCCAGCCCGAAGCCCAGCACTTCGGGCATGCCCTGCCCGCCGAATTCGACCGGCGCGGACAGCGTCCCCCAACCGGCCTCGCGAAACTGGACGAAGGCCGGTTTGAAACCGGCGGGCGTGGTTACCGAGCCGTCGGGATGGCGCGTGCAACCCTCCGCATCGCCCGAGGCATTGAGCGGCGCCAGCACTTCGGCGGCGAACTTGCCGGATTCCTCGATGACGGCATTGACGATATCGGCGCTGGCGTTCTCGAAGCCGGGCAAATTGCCGTAGCTTTCAAGCTTCAGCAATTCGTTGATGATAAAGCAGGTGTCGCGAACGGGGGCCTTGTAACTTGGCATCAGTCGGGTCCTTGGCTGGAAACGATCAGGAATCGTTGCGGACGAGCAAATCGCCCTGGAGCGTCCGGTAAAAGCAGCTCGCCGCGCCGGTGTGGCAAGCCGGCCCCTCGGGCCGGACCAGCAGCAGCAGTGCATCCTGATCGCAATCGACGCGGATTTCCTCGACCCGCAGGACGTTGCCCGAGGTTTCCCCCTTCAGCCATAGCCGGCCGCGCGAACGCGAGTGAAAATGGGCAAGGCCGGTCTCGCGCGTTTTGATAAGCGCTTCTTCGTCCATATAGGCGAGCATCAGGATCACACCCGTGGTGGAATCTGCGGCAATTGCGGCGATCAGGCCCTGACCATCGAAGCGCGGCATTAATGCAGTGCCCTGTTCGCGATCGCTCGCGGAAAGGCTGGTCATGGCGGAGAATTTCCTTCGTAGGCTCGGATCGGGCGGGGAATTGTTGCAGGATAACCACAGATGCCAGGCAAAATCCATCGTGTGTCGCAATCCTGCTTTCCTTTGCCGTCGATTCGGGAGAACAACGCTTGCAGCCTGAATGGGGTGCTCGCCGAAAGCGGGATGGCAATCAAAGCCAGGGTTTGGGGAATTGGTTCCAACTGCACGAGCAGCGGGGACCGTAAAATGAGGGATCGGACGAGGCGTCGTTCAGGGGCGAACGCCGAACTGCCAAGGCAGCGTCCAGTCGATTTCGTCACGAGACGCCCGGGGCTCAACGCCTCGGGCGTTTTCGCATGGTTCGCGGAAAAATGACGGGCGATCACTGATCGACGTCTCTTTTGCATTTTAGCGCGGAATCGCCTCATCCAGTACGCGGGCGAAGCAGGCGATCACGACCTGGCTCGCCCCCGCACGTTTGAGCGCGCGCACGCAGGCGCCGCTGGTCGCGCCGCTGGTCAGCACATCATCAACCAGCACGACTTTAGCGCCGCGCAGACATGCCGCCCGGCGCGGATTCACCGCAATTGCCCCGCTGAGCGCCCTTGAGCGTTCCGTCCGGCGCAGACCGCCCAGTACCGGCGTCTGCTTGCGGCGAACCAGCGCATCCACTTCCAGCCGGGCGCGCTTGATCCCGGCAATCTCCCGGGCCAGCAGCGCCGCCTGGTTAAACCCTCGGCGCCACAGCCGCCAGCGGTGGAGCGGGACCGGGACCAGCAGCCAGCCCTCATCCACCGCCCCCAATCGCGCCGCCATCAGCCGCGCCATCATTGGCGCAAGCGCAATCCGGCGACCGTGCTTGAACGCCAGCACCAACCGTCGCGACGCCTCGTTATAGAGCGTGCCAGCGGCTACACCGTCGTGCCTCGGCGGATCGGCGAGACAGGGCGCGCAGACCGCGCTTGCCGCCATTCCATCGGTGAACGGCCGCTGGCACAATGCGCAGCTGGGATCGCCGGGAATCACCAATTCGCTCCAGCACGAGGCGCACAGACCGGTCTGCGCCAGCAGGCCTTCACCGCACAGCGGGCAGCGCGGCGGGAACACCAGATCGATGAGCGGGGCGAGGGTCTGGGCGAACGCCATGCGCGTCTGTGTAACCGCCTCTGGCCCAGCGGCAAGCGCTTGCTCGGCGCGAGTCCAGGCGGCAAGGGAGCTTATGGCTGCAAATCCCCCTCCGCTGATCTTCTCGCCCGCGCGCCGCCTGGCCGCGCGGCGGCGGCGCGCCGTGCTGCAAGCTAACCCCGCTGCCCCGCGCTACGTATTGGCGGATATGGTCGACGACGTCATCGACCGGCTCGGCTTCCTGCGGGTCACGCCGCAGCGCGCACTCATCATCGGCGAATGGACCGGCAGTCTCGCCGTCCAGCTTCGCGCGATGGGGGCCGAAGTGACTGGTGCTGAACCGGCCGGTGGCTTTGCCGAGGAACTGCCCTTCCCCTTCGGCCCGTTCGATTTTATCGCCAGCCTGGGCACACTCGATACGGTCAACGATATGCCCGGCGCCCTGATTCACCTGCGCGGCGCGCTCGCACCCGGCGGTCTGATGATCGCCAGCTTCCTCGGCGCCGGCAGCCTGCCGAGCCTGCGCGAGGCAATGCGCATCGCCGATGGCGAACGCCCGGCGCCGCGCATTCACCCGCAAGTCGATGTTCGCGCCGGCGGCCAGTTGCTCCAGCGCGCCGGTTTTGCAGATCCGGTGGTGGATTACCGCACACTGACGGTGCGCTTCGGTTCGATGGCGGCATTAATCGCGGATTTGCGGGCGCAGGGGTTGGGCAATGTGCTCGCGCGATCTGGCCCGCCGCTCAACCGAGAGCAGCGCACCGCCGCGCGTCTGGCGTTTGAGACCGGTGACGGGATTGAACAAAAAATCACGGAGCGATTCGAGTTGTTGACACTCAGTGGCTGGCGGCGAGGCCAGGAACAGCATCGCATCGACGATATGCGCCACCGAGTATAGAGTCCGGCGTTGTGTCAGTGCGGCTGAGGACAGCGCCGGCAACGCTCTTGCCCCGGCGCGCCAAATCGCTAGATAAGGCGCGAATTGTGGGCCCGGGCTGATCCGGCGAACAGGGATTTGTCATGGCGACTTTCACGCTTCCGGCGAACAGCAAGATCAACGGTAAGGGCCGGAACTTTAGATCCGAGGGTGCGGCCCGGGTGAAAAAATTCACCGTCTACCGCTACGATCCCGACAGCGGGGAGAACCCGCGCTACGACAGTTATGAACTCGATCTCGACCAGACCGGGCCGATGGTGCTCGACGCGCTGATCAAGATCAAGTCGGATGCCGATCCCAGCCTTACCTTTCGCCGGTCCTGCCGCGAGGGCATTTGCGGTTCCTGCTCGATGAACATGAATGGGCGCAACGGCCTCGCCTGCACCACCGCGATCGAGGATCTGAAGGGGGACATCCGCATCACCCCGCTGCCGCATATGGAGGTGATCAAGGATCTGGTCCCCGATTTCACCCACTTCTACGCGCAATACGCCTCGATCCGCCCCTGGTTGCAGACGGTCAGCACCACGCCTTCGGGCAAGGAGCGCCTGCAAAGCCCGGCCCAGCGCGAAAAACTCGACGGGCTGTACGAATGCATCCTGTGTGCCTGCTGCTCCACCGCCTGCCCCAGCTACTGGTGGAATTCGGACAAGTTCCTCGGTCCTGCCATCCTGCTCCAGGCCTACCGCTGGTTGGCCGACAGCCGCGACGAGATGACCGGCGAACGGCTCGACGAGCTGGAGGATCCCTTCCGGCTCTATCGTTGCCACACCATCATGAACTGCGCCAACGTCTGCCCCAAGGGTTTGTCGCCCGCGCGGGCCATCGCCGAGATCAAGAAGATGCAAGTCG
This sequence comes from Novosphingobium sp., assembly GCA_031360905.1. GTDB lineage: Bacteria > Pseudomonadota > Alphaproteobacteria > Sphingomonadales > Sphingomonadaceae > Novosphingobium. The sequence continues at coordinate 520 of JANMCD010000256.1, read as the reverse complement.
AACGGCACGTCTGAGCGTGAGCGACGGACCTGTTCTTACCAGCTACGTTTGCGAGCCCGATCCGGACAATCCCGGCTGGCAGCACTGGCGGATTTCTGATGCCGCCCGTTTCAACGAGGTGGTGCTGGGCAAGCAATTGGTGCGCGCCGAGGGACCGGATAGTTGCCGGATGCGGATACAGCCGCAAGTGCCGCTTCACACCAATGCCGCCGGCAATGTCCATGGCGCGATCACCTTGGCGCTGATTGACGTGTCGCTGTTCGGCGCCCTGCATGTTCTGCGCGGTGCCGACGCGGGCAAATCGGTGACGCTCGACCTGACATCGCAGTTCATCGGCAGCGGCGATACTTCGCGCCCGCTCGATTCGGTGGTCGAACTACTGCGCGAGACCCGCCGCCTTGCCTTTCTGCGCGGGCTGGTCGTTCAGGACGACGATCTCGTCGCGTCGTTTTCCGCCACTGTGCGCAAGGCGAACGAGCGATGACGATACTCATCACGCGCTACGAAGCGCTGATCGCCT
>JANMCD010000236.1:0-9371 GCA_031360905.1 Novosphingobium sp. | reverse complement strand
CTGTTCCGCCAGCGCGGCGTTGCGGCACTAACCGACCGGCGCGGCGAATGCGTCTATGCCGGCTGCCCGCATTACCGCAAATGCTTCATCGAACGCGCCGCGCGGGCCTCTGCGCAGGCCGACCTGGTGATCGCCAACCATGCGCTGGTGATGGTTAACGCCGCGCGAGGCCGCGATCACGCCGGCCGCCCGACCCGGCTGATTTTCGACGAGGGCCACCACGTGTTCGAGGCCGCCGATTCGACCTTCGCCGCCGCCCTGACCGGCGCGGAGACGATCGAACTCCGCCGCTGGGTGATCGGCCCTGAGCGCGGCTCCAAGGGCCGCCGCCGGGGGCTGGCGGCAAGGCTCGCCGATGTTGCCAGCTATGATGAGGCGGGCAGCAAGGCCATCTCCGCCGCGCGCCATGCCGCCGAGGCGTTGCCCGGCGACGGTTGGCTGCAACGTCTCAACGAAAATGCGCCTTCCGGCCCGCTGGAGGTGCTGCTCGCTGCGGTGCGCGCGCTGGTCTATGCGCGCGACGAAAGCGGGGGGCAGGAGGCGGGCTACGGATTGGAGACCGAAGCCGCGCAGCTGGGCGGGGCATTCGTCCAGCTGGCCGGCGAGGCGCAGGCTGCGCTGGCCGACCTGCGCCAACCGCTGATCCGCCTCGGCGTCCGGCTCGAGGCGCTGCTAACCGAACCGCCCGACTGGCTTGATGGGCCAGGACGGGCGCGGATCGAGGGCGCGCGCCATTCGCTCGCCTGGCGGATCGATTTGCTCGCCGCCTGGGAGGCACTGCTCAACCGCCTGGGCGGGCCGGTCGACCCCGATTTCGTTGATTGGCTGGCAGTCGAGCGCTCGGACGCGCGTGAGTTCGATGTCGGTCTTCACCGCCGCTGGCTCGATCCGATGAAGCCGTTCGCGCGGGTTGTGCTCGAACCGTCGCACGGCGTGATGGTGACCTCCGCCACCTTGCGCGACGGCAACGACTGGGACACTGCCATCGCCCGCAGCGGCGCGGGCCATATCGGCGTGTCCCCGCGCCTTGCGGGCTTCGACAGCCCGTTCGATTATGCCGCGCAGGCCGAAGTGCTGATCGTCACCGATGTTGCCAGGGGTGATATTCCGGCGCTGGCGGCGGCCTATGCCAGGCTGATTGAGGCCTCGGGCGGCGGCGCGCTGGGGCTGTTCACCGCGATCCGCCGGCTGCGCGCTGTGCACGGCCGGATTGCCGACCGGCTCGCCCGCGCCGGCCTGCCGCTCTATGCCCAGCATGTCGATCCGATCGACACCGGCACGCTGGTGGACATTTTCCGGGACGATCCGCGCGCTTCACTGCTCGGCACCGATGCCCTGCGGGACGGAGTCGATGTGCCCGGCCATTCGCTGCGCCTCGTGGTGTTTGAACAGGTACCCTGGCCCAAGCCATCGATCCTCCACCGTGCCCGGCGCGTAGCATCCCTTCGACCGGCTCAGGATGAGCGGAGTGGCGGGGCGGCCTTCGACGACCGCATCATCCGCGCAAGGCTGGCGCAGGCTTTCGGGCGGCTGATCCGCGGTCGCGAGGATCGGGGCCACTTCGTCGTGCTCTCGCCCGCTTTCCCTTCACGCTTGCTCGGCGCGTTCCCGGCCGGCACGCCAGTCTTGCGTTTGACGCTGGAGGAGGCTCTAAATCGCGTCGCGGCGGATGTTTCTCAAGCGCTCGTCCCCATTAACAAACCAATCGGCTGACCATTCCGCCATGAAAACACTCGGCCTCTACCGCCACGCCAAATCGGACTGGAGCGACGCCCATGCGCGCGACTTCGATCGGCCGCTGAACGCGCGCGGGCGCCGGGGTGCAGCAGTGATGGGACGTCATATCCAAGATCACGCCGTGGCGTGGAGCCGGATCATCGCTTCGCCCGCGGTGCGCTGCACCGAGACGATCACCGTAGGAAATCAGGCGATTGGCACGGCTTATAATGTGACCTGGGACCGGCGCATCTATCTGGCAAGCTCCGCTACGCTGCTCGACCTGCTGGGGGAGCAGGAGGAGGACATTGCTTCGATCCTGATGGTCGGGCACAATCCCGGGCTGGAGGATCTGATCTTCGATCTGGTTCCCGATGCGCCCGGCAATGCTCTTCGCGACATGGTCGAAGAGAAGTTTCCGACTGCGACCTATGCGGTGCTCGAGCTCGATATCGATGCATGGGCAAATGCCGCGCCGGGCTGCGGCAGGCAGATCCACCTCATCCGGCCGCGCGATCTGGATGCCGATCTCGGGCCTGAACCCGAGGCTTGATCAGGGAGTGGCCAGGAGAACCGCCGCCAGGTCATGGCGAATTTGATGCAATTGCGGAAGCAGCGACGGCCGCGCCTGAGCGGGTGGCGTGAACGCTGCTTCGGCGGGCATTCCGGCCGGGGGCACAGCCCTGTCCGTACCGCCTTCTATCGCCAGCCGCGCGCCGCGCAGCGTGTAGCCCTGCCGGTGCACCAACCGGTCGATCGTAGCCGCTAGCTGCACATCTTCAGGCCGATAGTAGCGCCGCCCGCCGCTGCGCTTCAGCGGCCGCAGCATCGGGAACTGTTCTTCCCAATACCGCAAAACGTGCTGGCGGATATCCAGTGCTGCGGAAACTTCGCCGATCGTGCGCATGGCATCCGCCGCCTTGCCGTCGCGAAACTCGATGGCGGGAAGCGGTGCTGTCATTTCCCGCAGATGCGTTCTTTGAGCATCTGGCTGGCGCGGAAGGTGAGCACACGGCGCGGAGTTATCGGCACTTCGATTCCGGTTTTCGGGTTACGCCCGATACGCTGCGCCTTGTCGCGCAGCAGAAAAGTGCCAAACCCGGAAATCTTCAAATTCTGACCCTTGGCCAGCGCATCGCTCATGTGGCGAAGGATCGATTCCACCATCGCCAGCGATTCGGAACGCGACAGGCCCAACTTGCGGTTGATGGCCTCGGCAATTTCCGCACGTGTCAGCGTATCCATCGAGCCCATTTGCTCACCCCCCTATTGGCGCGACCCCTAGTTAGCAGTCGTACAATAGGGCGAATGTGTACAAACGCAATGGCTTGGCTGGCGGTCTGTCGATTTTGCGACGATGCTCAATACCGCAGCAGGCTGGGCTCAATACCGCAGCAGGCTGGCGCCCCAGGTAAAGCCTCCGCCCATCGCCTCCAGCATGACCAGGTCACCCGGCTTGATGCGGCCATCGCGAATCGCCACATCAAGCGCAAGCGGTACCGAGGCGGCGGAAGTGTTGGCGTGCTGGTCGACTGTCATGATCACCTTTTCAGGTGGGAGGCCAAGTTTCCGGGCAGTCGCGTGGAGAATGCGGGCGTTGGCCTGGTGCGGCACGACCCAGTCGATATCGGCAATGGTCAGGCCGACGTCGGCCAGCACTTCGCCCAGAACCTCGGCGAGATTGGTGACTGCGTGGCGAAACACCTCCTTGCCCTTCATCCGCAGCTTGCCGACAGTGCCGGTGGTCGAAGGCCCGCCATCGACATAGAGCAGCTGGTTGTGCGCCCCGTCGGCATGCAGCCTGGTGGCAAGAATGCCGCGCGGCTGGGCACCATTATTGTCCTCGCGGGCTTCCAGCACCACGGCTCCAGCGCCGTCGCCGAACAGCACGCAGGTGGTGCGGTCCTCCCAGTCGATAATGCGGCTGAAGGTTTCCGAGCCGATCACCAGCGCGCGGGTCGCCATGCCGGAACGCAGCATCGAATCGGCCACGCCGATTGCATAGAGAAAGCCCGAGCACACCGCCGCGACATCGAAGGCAATGCCGCCATTGCAGCCCAGCGCATCCTGAACGATCGTCGCACTGGCAGGAAAGGTCTGGTCGGGGGTGGCGGTCGCCAGTACGATCAGCTCGATCGACCGTGGCTCGATCCCGGCCATGTCCAGCGCTTGCCGGGCCGCTGCTATCGCCAGCGTCGCCGTGGTTTCATCGGGCGCGGCGATATGGCGGTTGCGAATGCCGGTGCGCTCGACGATCCATTCGTTGCTCGTATCGACCTGCTTTGCCAGCTCGTCATTGCCAAGCGCGCGGCGCGGCAGGGCGGAACCGGTGCCAAGGAGAACCGAACGGCGCATTATTGCGCGCCTGCCACTGCAGGTCCGCCGGCCGCGCGGCTCATGTGCTGACTGTCTTTACCCACGCGCGCGAGGTCCGCAGTGATCCGCTCGGTCAAGTCTTCCTCCAGCAGCCGCGCGGTCACATGCACGGCATTGGCAACCCCCAGCGCGCTGGCGCTGCCGTGGCTCTTAACGACAATCCCGCCAAGGCCGAGAAACACCGCGCCATTATGGTTGTTAGGGTCGAGATGGTGCTTGAGAATTTCGGTTGCCGGGCGCGAAATCAGAAAGCCGAACTTGGAGCGCAGCGAACTGCCGAAACTGCGCCGGAGCAGGTCCGCGACAAACCGGGCGGTGCCTTCTACCGCCTTGAGCGCGATATTGCCGGAAAAACCATCCGACACGACGACATCGATATCGCCCCGGCACAGCTTGTCGGCCTCGGTAAAACCGTCGAACGACAGGGCCAGCGTGCCCGCAGCGTCCTTTAGCTGGGCCGCCGCATCGCGCAGCGTGTCAGTGCCTTTCATTTCCTCGGTGCCGATGTTGAGCAGCCTTACGCGCGGTGCGGCCCGGCCGGTGACGATGCGTGAATAGGCAGCGCCCATGATCGCGAACTGCACCAGATTGCGCGAATCGCATTCGGTATTGGCGCCGAGGTCGAGCATGACGACGTCATTGTCGCCCAGCGTCGGCAGCAGCGCGGCCAGTGCCGGCCGGTCGATCCCGGGCATGGTCCGCAGAGCCAGCTTGGCCATAGCCATCAGTGCGCCGGTATTGCCGCCGCTGACGGCAGCGCCCGCGTCGCCCGCTTTGACTGCGTTGATCGCCAGGCCCATCGATGTCGTCTTGGCGCGGCGCAGCGCCTGGCTAGGCTTTTCCTCGCCGCGGATGACATCGTTGCAATGGAGAATTTCCGAGGCGCGGCGCAGATTGGGATGGTTGCGCAAAGCATCCTCGATCCGGATCTCGTCGCCGACCAGCAGAAACTTGAAACGGTCATGCCGGCGGCGGGCGAGCGCCGCACCTTCAATCATGACGCGCACGCCCTCGTCGCCGCCCATCGCATCGATCGCGATACGCGGCAGGCTCATGCGTGTAATTCCTTTATTATCGAGGGCTTAAAGCCCAACCGCAATGATCTCTCGGCCGTTGTAGTGACCGCAGGCGTTGCAGAGGTTGTGCGGGCGCTTCAGTTCACCGCAGTTCGAGCATTCGTGGAAGGCTTCAACCTTGAGCGCATCATGGCTGCGGCGCATGCCCCGGCGTGACGGAGAGGTTTTTCTTTTGGGGACAGCCATGTCGGCACCGGTTCCTGAATATTCGCGAATGCAATCTGAAAAAAAGCCGCCTAGAACAAGCCTCGGCAACGCACAAGCCTGAACAGACAGACCCTGGCGCCGCAGCCCGCCGGCAGCAGCGAAGGCGCGCCTATAGCGCAATTGGCGGCGGTTGCAACCCACCGGGAATTAGCCGATTAGGCCGGAAGGATGGGGGAGACGATCATGTTGTTACCGACAACACTGTGCCTTGCTGCGGCGGCGGCGCTGGTAAACTTTTGGCTGGGAATGCGGATCGGCAAGCTGCGTCAAACCGCAAAGGTTTCGGTGGGAGACGGCGGCAATGAACCGCTGCTGCGCCGGATGCGCGCACAGGCCAATTTCATCGAACAGGCGCCGCTGACCCTGGTGCTGGTCGCTGCGGTCGAACTGGCCGGCAAAGGCGGCGCCTGGCTGGCGCCCGCTGCCGCGGTATTTGTCATCGGGCGCATCGCTCACGCCATTGGCATGGACGGCAGTTTCAAACCTGGACGCAGCATCGGCATGCTGACGGCGATAGCATTCCAGCTGGTGCTGGTGGTGGTCGCGGTGCTTGCGGTGTTGGGCAAGATCTAGCGAAACCGCATATCCGCAACGAACGGGTTGGTCTGGCGCTCCTGGCCGAAGGTGCTGGTCGGCCCGTGACCAGGCACGAAGGTTACATCGTCACCCAGCGGCCACAGCTTCAGCGTAATCGAATCGAGCAGCTGCTGGTGATTGCCCTGCGGCAGATCGGTGCGACCGATCGAGCCGGCGAACAGGACATCGCCTACAAGCGCGAACTGCGACGGGGCGTGGTGGAATACGACATGGCCGGGCGTATGGCCGGGACAATGGACAACATCGAGCGTCAGCTCGCCGACCGTCACCGTATCGCCCTCGGTTAGCCAGCGATCAGGCTCGAAGCTTTCGCCTTCCAGCCCGAAGCGCATCGCCGAATCGTCGAGGCCTTCGATCCAGAAGCGGTCGGCCTCATGCGGCCCCTCGATCGGCACGCCCATCTGTTTGGCCAGCACCCCGGCCTGACCGCAATGGTCCATATGGCCGTGGGTGAGCAGGATTTTCTCGAGCGTTACCCCGGCTTTCTCCAGCGCCATCTTGAGCTTGTCGAGATCCCCGCCCGGATCGACCAGCGCGCCGCGCATGGTTTTGGTGCACCAGACGAGCGAGCAGTTCTGCTCGAAAGCGGTAACGGGCACGATGCCGACACGCATCGGAGGTTCCTGGGGCGGCTGGGCGGTTTCGGTCATGCAGCGGGAGATGGCGGTGGCAGCGCCCAATTGCAATGTGAGAAACTCCCCTTCCGCATGCGATGGGCGGACAATTTCATAACCGTCCGCTCTTCCACACCACCCGGCCGATCAGCTGCACTTCGCCCGCCGGTAACTCCAGCAACCGGTAAGCAGGATTGTCGCTGAGCAGCGCGATGGTGCCGGGCCGGCCGGTGTCCAGCCGCTTGACCAGCACCGCATCATCCACCCGCACCACATGAATTCCGTCGCGTACGGGGCGCGGGCTACGGTCGATCAGGATCTCGTCGCCGTCGCGCAAGGTCGGCTCCATCGAATCGCCGGCAACCGCAATCGCCGAGAGCATGGCCGGGTCGAGCCCCTGTCCCCGCAGCCAGCGCGCGGATAAGCGGAAGGCACCGATCGGCTGTTCCTCACCGGCCAGCGCGCCCGGCCCGGCCGATGCGCCCAGCGCCAGCCGGGGGACATCGACCCATTCGCCCCGTGCGGGTTTTGTTACGGCGGCGCGGGAAATATCCTCCGGCGCGCCCAGCTCCGACTCGGCCACAGCGAAGAAGCTCGCCAGCGTGCGGCGGTCGGTCTCCTCAAGTTTTCGGGGGCTGCCCTTACGGACAAACTGCTGCAAATAGCTCGTATTCCTATCGATCAGCGCGGACAGCTGCGAAAGGCTGACACCGCGCTGCTCGGCAAGTTCGAGCAATCGCTTGCGAGGATCAGGTGATTCCATGAATTCTCTCTACACAAAGATTTTTCCTAGACAAGTTGGATTTGAAACGGAACACAGCGTGAACGGGAATGGCGATTCGTCACAAAAGGGGTCCAAGATGTTACTACGTCAGATTGAGAAGTTTCTACGCGAGACTGGAATGGCCTGGACCAAGTTCGGGCGCCTTGCCGCGCATGATCCGCGTTTTGTCGAGGATTTGCGCAACGGCCGCACGCCGCGTCCCGAAACCCAGGAACGCATAGAGCATTTCATGACCACCTTCCGGGAGGTCACCAATGCATATTGATCTCGATCAAGATCGCGCAATGGTCCGGGCGACGCACAGCTTGCGGGTACGCCGGCCGTGGCTGCAGCTGCTTAGCGCCGTCATGCGGCTTGCCGGGGGCCATGCGGAACTGCTGCGTCACAGCGAGCGCCCCTGGGCCAGCGTCACCTTCTCCGGCACCCGCCACGCCATTGCCTTGTCCTTCGCGGGCGCCGAGGCGGTGGAAGCGGGCGAGGCATTCATTGCCAGCCTAAGCGAGCATGAATTCGCTATTGCCCGCCAGGTGGTGATCGAAGCTGCGGTGTCGTCGGTCGAACACGTGACCCTGCCGCAGCCAAGACTGACGGTGGAGGCGGAGCTGCTGCTTCTGGAGGATAGTTAGTCGCACCCCAATCCGCCGCGAGGAAGCAAACTTTCCCCTCGGGCGTCTGCGCCGCGATTAGTTGTCCAGGAACTGCTATGCGCGGTGGGCTGGGGTAGACCTGGCTACACCAGCCCTGCGTGCACCAGCGCCTCATCCACCGCTTTTCGCGCCGCAGCGTCGCACGCCACCAGCGGCAGCCGCAGATCTTCGCCGATCCAGTCATGGACCCGTGACAGCGCATATTTGCAAGGCCCGGGCGATGCGTCTTCGAACATCGCGTAGTGCAGCGGGTAAAGCTTGTCGTTGAGCTCTCGCGCCCGCGCCAGATCGCCCGCGATGCAGGCGGCCTGGAACTCGGCGCAGAGCCTGGGCGCGACATTGGCGGTCACCGAGATGCAGCCCACCCCGCCGGCGGCGCTGTGCGGCAGCGCCAGCTCGTCGTCACCGGACAGCTGGCAGAAGGTGCCCTTGACACCCATGCGGTGGTCGGTGACGCGGGAAAGATCGCCGCTGGCATCCTTGATCCCGACGATCCTGCGGGGAAAACGGTTGGCCAGCTCGCACACGGTTTCCGGCTTGAGGTCGGTCACCGTGCGGCCCGGCACATTGTAAAGCACGATCGGCAGTTCGGTATGCTCGGCGAGGTAGGAGAAATGCGCGATCAGCCCGGCTTGGCTCGGCCGGTTGTAATAGGGCGCGACGCACAGCGCCGCCGCCGCGCCGGACTTCTTCGAAAAATTCATGTGCAGCAATGCATTCTGGGTATCGTTGCTACCGCAGCCGGCGATGATCGGCACCCGCCCCGCCGCCTGCTCGATACACACCTCGATAACCCGGTGATGCTCGGCGTTCGACAGCGTCGAGGCTTCGCCGGTGGTGCCGCACGGAACCAGCGCAGCGGAGCCGTTTTCTATCTGCCATTCGACCAGCCGGCGGAAGGCGGGCTCATCGAACGCTCCGTCGCGAAATGGCGTTACCAGAGCCGGTATCGAGCCGGAAAACATGGACATTTCCCTCATCTTCGCCATGGCGGCCTTGTAGTGGCCGGCGCAGCGCTGCATTCATCTTCTGATAAGGAGCCTTTTGCCAAAATGTCCAGCATGCTGCGTTTCGCCTGTTTCCCGATGCTGTTGTTCTTGGCCGTGATGTCCGCCCCCGCCCGCTGCCAGGACGGCGCCGAGTGGGACCGCGCGCGCGCGCAGCTATACGCCTCCCCGCGCGGCACCATGGCACAGGCGGTGGAGCGCTGGCGGCTGCTTACAGCCAACGATGGCTACGGCTTTTCCGACTACGCCGCTTTCCTGGTGACCTATCCCGGCTTCCCCGAGGAAATGAAGCTGCGCACCTATGCCGAACGGGCGCTGATGCGCGAAACCGTCGATTATCCGCGGCT
>JANMCD010000151.1:0-2881 GCA_031360905.1 Novosphingobium sp. | reverse complement strand
CGCGTTGATATCGCCCCCCAGCGCATAGCTGATCGCCCACCAGATCGCCGGGACCGACAGCACTGCGGTGACCAGGAAGCCCTTGTACATCGCGCCCATGATGTTGTTCGATTTGCCGAGTTTGACAAAATAGGTGCCGATGATCGAGGTGATGATGCACACGCCGCCGATCAGCAGCGGCAGCGCCATCAGCGCAGGCAGGTTGCCCGCGCCTTTGAGCAGCAGCGCGGTCAGCACCATGGTGGCGCCGATGGTGACGATATAGGTCTCGAACAGATCGGCGGCCATGCCGGCGCAGTCGCCGACATTGTCACCGACGTTGTCGGCGATCACTGCGGGGTTGCGGGGATCGTCTTCGGGAATTCCCGCCTCGACCTTGCCGACAAGATCGGCACCGACGTCGGCCGCCTTGGTGAAGATGCCGCCGCCGAGCCGCGCGAAAATCGAGATCAGCGAGGCCCCGAAGGCAAGGGCGATGAGGCCGTCGACCACGGTGCGGTCAGCGCCGCCGACGGTGTGCCCCGCCGGACCGGTAAGATACCAGAAGTACCCGGAAATCGCCAGCAGGGCGAGGCCGGCCACCAGCATGCCGGTGATCGCGCCGGCGCGGAACGCCAGGGTCAGGCCCTGCTGCAACCCGGTCTGGGCGGCAGCGGCAGTACGGACATTGGCGCGCACCGAGATGTTCATGCCGATGAAGCCGGTCGCGCCGGACAAGATCGAGCCGAGCAGGAAACCGGCCGCCGAGATTGGTGCGCCGCCGCGCGGCAGGTCGAGGAAGAAAAAGACCAACGCCGCGACGACCAGGCCGACAACGGCGATTGTGCGGTATTGCCGGCCGAGATAGGCCTGTGCCCCCTCTTGAATCGCCGCGGCGATTTCCTGCATCTTGGCATTGCCGGCTGGCGCACTGAGCACCTGCTGGCTGGTGAAAATTCCGTAGGCCACGGCCACCAGGCCGAGCACCATCGCGATCATGACGAGGTCCACTAGCGCTACTCCCCCTTGTTTGGTTGCGCATAGAAAACCGCCCGGCGCACGCAGGGCGGAAAAGTGCGCCAGCCGCTAGAGACAAGCGCACCAGCGCGCAAGCCCCAAGGCGCGATTCTGCCCATTAATGGGCCGCTCCCGCACATTTGCGTGATTACCCCGGCTTGCGGGGCGCGATGGTGTATGCAATGTTAACCCTATGGAGGCGGGGGTCAAACGCTTGTTCGCGGTGATGCCGTTGCTGTTCGGCATCGGTTTCATCGCGCCGTTGCTGGCCCAGATAATGGCGGCGTGGAGCATCGATCCGCCCTTGGGCGTCAGCCGCATTGCCGCCGGTCTCGCCATCGGCGGCGTCTGGGGCCTCATTGCCAATATCCGCGGAAGATGGCTGTGAGGTGGGGGCTGTGAGCGAAGGCGATCTGCTGTTCCAGCCCGATACCGCCGCGCGCAGCAAAGCCGGCGATGCGCCGGCGATGCCGCTGGGGCCTGACGGCCTCGACCGCTACACCCGGCGCGACCTGCGCAAGGAAGAGATCGCTATCGCCCGGGAATTCCACGGCGGGCAGATGTGGATCTATGCAGCGGCGGCGTTCGGCTGCTTTGCCGTCTGGCTGGCGTTCTTTCCGCTGGCGATAATGGGCCTGATCAACCTGCCGCTGGCCTGTGTGCTGTCCTGCATCTTCGCCACCGGCGGTTATGTCACCAGCCATGAGGCGATGCACTCGAACATCGCCCGTCCCGGTGAAAAGCTGCGCTGGCTGAACGAGGCGGTGGGGGCGGTCTCGACCATACCGATCGTGTTCCCGTTCAGCATGGCCCGGCTGATGCACCTGGAGCATCACTACCACTGCAACCACCCGGTCAAGGATCCGGACTACACCGACGAGGCCCCGAACATGTGGGCCGCCTGGTACAAGACCTGGTACAACCGCCAGCCCGGGGTCGATGGCTCGATTCATCACTACAAGCGCATCCTCACCGAAATGGGCACGCCCGAGGCCAGGCGCGCGCTCAAGGAAACGATGCTCTTGCAGCTGGTGTTCATGGGCGTGCTGTTTTCGATGGCCTGGAGCGGATACGCGATCGAAGCAGCGCTGATCTGGTGGCTGCCGCGCCACGTCGGCCTCAGTTACATCCGCTTTTACTTAAGCTGGGCGCCGCATCACCCGCGAGAGGGGAAGCTGGGCCGCTATGAGAACGCCAATCTGTTCAAGAGCCGGCTTGGCCATGTGCTGTCGATGGGAATGGAAACGCACCTCATCCACCACCTTTACCCCGCTATTCCCAACCACCGGACCCGCGCCGCCTATGTTGCGCTCAAGCCGATCTTGAAGGCGCGCGGGGTGGATGTTTCGGTGCTCTAGCGGTGCTCGTAGCCGAGGCCGTCGCCCTCACTGAGCGGTTGGCCGTCGAGCAGCAGCGGCGCGTCTTGCATTGGCATCGCCTCCCCGATCTGGAAGGCGGTGACCGATGGCCGGAACCCCGGCGGGGCGGTGAACAACAGCTGGTAGTCCTCGCCCCAGCGCAGCGCTTCGGCGCGGCGATCCTCGGGCGTGGCGAGCGGCACAGCGGCGCTATCGATCGCCAGAGTTACGCCGCTTGCCCGCGCCATCCGCGCGGCATCAAGCAGCAAGCCGTCCGACACGTCCATCATCGCGGTGACATGCGGCGCGAGCGCCCGGCCCTCGGCCAGCAGCGCCCGCGGGCGGCGGTAGGCAAGGCTGCCGCCTGTCCCGGTCCGCCCAGAACCGCGCAGGGCTTCCAGCCCGAGCATCGCCGCGCCGACCGGTCCGGTGATCCACAGCCCGTCGCCCGGTTTCGCCCCGCTGCGCGAGGGCACGGGCCGGTGCGTTGCCCGCCCGATCGCGGTCAAACCAAGCACCTGCGGGCC
>JANMCD010000131.1:0-2822 GCA_031360905.1 Novosphingobium sp. | reverse complement strand
TTGCAATGCAGCATTGCACGGTCGGCGGACGCTATCAATGGCAAAGCGCCGCCGGAGCGGTGCGGGAACCGAGTTTGGCCAGCGCCGGGATAAGCTCATCGAAATGACCGATGACCGCGTCCGCACCCAATCCTTCGGGTGGCACATCGTTGAACCCGAAGCTGACGGCAACGCTGGGAACACCTGCCGCCCTGGCCGCGCCAATGTCGTAAGTGGTGTCGCCGATGAACACAGCCCTGCCGCCGCCGCCGGCGCGCGCGATCATCGCGTCGATCGGGTAGCGCGATGGCTTGGCGCGGCCCGGACCCAGGGTATCGCCGCCAATAACGGTGTAGAACCGGGTAGTAAGCCCGAGCTCGTCCAGCACCCGCACGGCCAGCGCTTCGAGCTTGTTGGTCACCACCGCGAGCTTGACGCCGGCCTCCGCCAGCGCATCGAGCATCGCCTCCCCACCCGGAAACAGCTGGGTATGGACGGCGATGTTGGCCTCATAATAGGAAAGCAAGGCGTCGTGCAGCGCCGGAATCTCCGCTTCGTCCGCGCCGCCGCTCAGCGCCAGCGCGCGCCGCAGCATAACGCGCCCGCCGCCACCGATCAGCGCGCTGACTTCGCCGATCGGCACTGGCGCCCGGCCGGCGAGGGCGAGCGCGTGGTTCACCGCCGCGCCAAGGTCTGCATGGGTGTCGAGCAGCGTGCCGTCGAGGTCGAAGCCGACGATGTCGAAAGGAATTGTGCGCATTGGCGACGCCAGTGGCGGGCTATTCTGGAATCTGCAAGAATTTGCTGGCAAGGGCGTTAACCATGACAGACACAACGCCTCCGCTTGCCATTATTGTCCTTGCCGCGGGCAAGGGCACCCGCATGAAAAGTAACCTGCACAAGGTGCTTCACCCGATCGCCGGGCGGCCGATGCTCGACCATCTGCTGGCCAGCGCTGCCGAACTGACGCCGGCGCGGCAGGTGGTCGTGGTCGGCGCCCAGCGCGAGCAGCTCGAGGCGGCACTGGGCGAGCAGGCGACAATCGCCGTGCAGGAGCCGCCGCAGGGCACCGGCCATTCGGTGAAGCAGGCCGAGGCGGCGCTTGGCGGCTTCTCCGGCGACGTCCTGATTCTGTATGGCGACGTGCCGTTCGTGCGCCCCGAGACGATGCGGGCGATGATCGCGCGGTTGCACAGGCCCGATGCGCCCGCAGTGGTCGTGCTCGGCTTCGAGCCCGCCGATACGCTGCAATACGGCCGGGTGATCGCCGAGGGCGGGCGGATCGCCAGGATGGTCGAACACAAGGACGCCAGCGCCGATGAGCGCGCCTGCCGCTTGTGCAATTCCGGGCTGATGGCGGCGCGTGTCGACGAGCTGTTCGCGCTGCTCGCCCGGGTCGGCAACGACAATGCCCAGGGCGAATATTATCTTCCCGACGTGGTCAACATTGCTCTTGCCGATGGCCGCGCCTGCGCGGTGGTGGTCACCGACGATCCGGGCGAAGTTGCCGGGATCAACAGCCGCGCCGAACTCGCCGAGGCGGAAAGCCGCTGGCAGCAGCGCCGCCGGGCCCGGGCGATGGACGAGGGCGCGTCGCTCGTCGCGCCCGAGACGGTGTGGTTTTCCTGGGATACCCAGCTGGGCCGCGATGTGGCGGTCGAGCCCCATGTCGTGTTCGGCCCCGGTGTGAAAGTGGCGGACGGCGTGCGCATCCGCGCCTTCTGCCACATCGAAGGCGCGCGTCTGGCAACCGGCAGCGAGGTTGGCCCCTACGCCCGGCTGCGGCCCGGCACGGTGCTGGAGGAGAACGTCAAAATCGGCAATTTCGTCGAGGTCAAACAGTCGGTGCTGGGCAAAGGCGCCAAGGCCAGCCATCTCTCCTATATCGGCGATGCCGAGGTGGGGGCAGGGGCCAATATCGGCGCGGGCACGATCACCTGCAATTACGACGGCTATTTCAAGCACAAGACCGTGATCGGCGCGCGCGCCTTCATCGGTTCGAACACCTCGCTGATCGCCCCGGTGAAGATCGGTGCGGATGCGATTGTCGGCGCGGGCAGCGCGGTGTCACGCGATGTCGCGGACGGCGAGCTGCGTCTGGTGCGAGCCGAACAGATGGTCAAGCCCGGCTGGGCCGACCGGTTTCACGACGCGATGAAGAAGAAAAAGGCGGAGGGGAAGGGGTGATCTTTTCCCTCGCCCCATTGGTGAGAGGGGCGTTTACAGCGCGAGAATTCCGTCAGCCCAGTCTTGCAGCCGGTAAGGAAAAGCATTACCGCTGGTGCGATGATACATTCGCGCATCACCAGCAAGGCGCAGACCACCATTCCGCGGGCCGTGCGCGAGGCATTGCGGCTCGAAATTGGCGACGAACTTGCCTATGAGATTGATGGTGATCGTGTAGTGATAACGCGCGTTATCGGCCCAGACCCATTTGTCGCCAATTTCTCAACCTTTACTGAATGGGCCGACGAGGCCGACAGCGCGTATGACGTCCTTGGCTCCGGCTGACATTGTCTGGGTGCCCTTCCCCTTCGTCGAGGAAGCAAGGCGGCGTAACCGTCCTGCGTTGATCATTGCGAGTGGGCTCGGGCCAGACGGCGCGCTGTGCTGGGCAATGATGATTACCAGCGCACGTCGACCCGATTGGCCGGGCGACATCGTTTTGGACGATCACGCGGCGCTGGGACTGCCGATCCCGTCGAAGGTGCGAACGGCGAAAATGGCGACGATCGAAGCGCGCGAAGCGCACAAGCTCGGCCGCTTGAACGACACCGACTGGCAAGCAGTCAGCAGCGAAATCACGCGCCGGGTGAGCGAGATCGACGAACCATGAACGAGCT
>JANMCD010000109.1:0-4500 GCA_031360905.1 Novosphingobium sp. | reverse complement strand
ACCTGCGCGCGGTGGCGGTAATCCCAGCGGGCGAGTGCGAAGCCCGCCTCCTCGCGGGTGGGCGACTGGCGGCCTTCGGCGGCCACCAGCAGACTGCCGGTGAGGTGCTGGCCGTCTTGCAAAGTGACAGAAACGCCGTGCGGCCCCCTCTGGCGCTCCGCCGCCTCGGCGCCAGTGTGCCAGGCGATCGCCGGCTCATCCCGCGCCGCCTCGAACAGTGCGAGCCGGATATCCCGGTTGGCAAACATCCGGCCCAGCGAACCTTCCTCGGGGCTGGGGCGGAAGTCGATGCGGCCCGGCTTCATCCCCTCGGTCACCGCAATCGCGGCAATCGGACAGCCCAGCGGCTCGAGCCGCTCAGCCAGGCCGATGTTGCGCAGCAGGTTCCAGCTGGCGGTGGAAATCGCCGAGGCGCGGCCATCAAAAGTGTCCGAAGTGAGTTCGCCCGGTTCCGCCTTGTCGACGACGTGGCTGGTCAGCCCGGCCTTCGCCGCCGCCAGCGCTAGCGTCATGCCGACCAGTCCGCCGCCGAGGATTATGAGATCGCGTCTGTCTGTCATAGCGTGGATCATAGGCTTCGCTTGTGCTTCGACAAGGGGCCGCCCCCGCTAATTCACCGCCTCGCAGCTGTTCCCCGGCCCGCCGTCCAGATCGAGGCAGCGGCCGTCGAACGCGCCTTCCGGCACTTTAAGCCCGAGGATCGCCGTCAGGCTCGGCGCGATGTCGACGGTCTCGACCGGGGCCGGTTGTTCGAAGCCGCGCATGCCGCGCCGCCAGAACAGGATCGGCACGCGCCGGTCATAGTCCCAGGCGCTGCCATGGGTGGCGACCAAACCGCCGGGCCTGACCACGGGGATCGGCACCACCGCGCGATCGAGCAGCACCACGACATCGCCCGAACGCTGCGAATCGAACGAGGCGCGGGCGCGGTCCTTGAGGCTCCAGTCCTGCGGCGAGGCCGATGGCAGCGGGGCTTCGTTCAGTTCCTTGGCGGTGAACACCGCCGCCACCTGCGAATGCGCCTTGAGCAGTGCCACCAGCGCGGCGGCGGCCCGCGCCTTTTCCCCCGCGCTCAGCCCGGCCGAAAGGTATATATCGCCGAACGGCCCGTCGCCAAGCACCAGTGGGCCCGCATCCGGACTGATCCCGGTTCTCGCCGTCACCGCCTTGCCAAGTTCCTCGGGCATCAGGGCAGGATCGGCACGGACGGCGCGCGGATAGGCCTGTTCGCGCAAACCCTCGGGCGCATCCAGCCCGCCATGGTCGGCCGAAAGCACCACAACATAATCGATCCGGCGGGCATCGAGCTGGGCGAGCAGCCGGCCGATTACCCGGTCGAGCGCGGCCATCTGGATGCACATTTCGAGGCCCTGGTGCCCGTAAGCGTGGCCAATGGTGTCGGTCGCCGAAAGACCGACCGAAAGCACGTCGGTTGCCGCCCCCCGGCCAAGCGATAGTTCCTCGGTCAACCGCAGAGCCAGCTCGACAATGGCCGCGTCCATCCGCGGCGAGGCGCGGAAAGCATCCACCTTGCCGCGCTCAAGCGCAAACCGGCCTGAGCCGATTGACACGGGGCCCGCCGCGACGGTCCTCGCCCGCGCCGCGCACCAGGCTGGGATCGCAAGCGGCGGCGCGCCCTTGGCGACCAGCGCGGCAGTCGCGCGGTTCTGGGCCTCGGCAGCCGATGATGGCTCCTGCCCGGCGAAGCTGGTGAAGCCGCGCCCTTTCCACCAGTATGCGGCATCGATGCGGTGTCCGCCCATCATGATCGCCGAGCGGTCCTTGGCCGAAACCGCGACATTGCGGCTGGCGGGGTAGGCCGCCTTCAGCCGGTCGCCCAGCGTCGGCACGCGCAGCAGGCTGGCGGACACCACCGGGTCGGACGAAGTGCTGGCGGCGTCGGTTTTCTCCTCAGCGCAATAGACCCGCTTGTCGCCGCGAGCGATGCCTGGCTCGAACCAGTAATTGGCGATGATCCCGCTGCGGGCGGGCCGCACGCCGGTCAGCAGGGTGGCATGGCCGGGGCAGGTTTCGGTCGCGGCATGCGACTGGTAGCCCGAGGGAAACACCGCGCCCTCTTGCAGCCGGGCGAGTCCGCCCGTGAAATGGCCCCGGTACTGCGCGAACAGATCGGCGGAAAACTGGTCGACCGATATCGCCACCACCAACCGGGGCGGCGCTGCTGCCGGAGCCGGTGCCGCCTGCTGCGAGGAGGCCTGGGTGCTGCCGAGCGTCGCCAGGGCAACTGCCAAAATCAGCGATGAAACAATGCGGCGCATGGGCATTCCTTGAATTGTCACGGGTTTGGCGTCAGAGCGATGGCGGGCGGGCGGTATATCCGCAAGCCCGGCCCCAGAGTTGCCGACCGGAGTTTTGCTATCAATGAGTCGTTGCCGCACCTTGGTTTCACTGGTGTGTCACTTCGCCGCCTTGCTGCTCGCCGCAGAACCGGTTTTGGCGGCACCCAACCACATTGCGGCTGAACTCGTCGTCTCGAACGCAGCTGCGCCGGGCAGCGACGTAGCGCTGGCGCTACACTTCCGCCCCGAGCCAGGCTGGCACGGCTATTGGCTCAATCCCGGAGATGCTGGCCTTGGCATGAGCCTGACCTGGACCCTGCCGCAAGGCGCGCGCATCGGACCACCCCGCTATCCGGTGCCGCAAACCCTGCTGCTCGCTGGCCTGATGAACCACGTCTACGAACACGACTACGCGGTGTTGCAAAGCTTCACGATCCCGGCGCCGGCCCGCCAGGACAGCGCATTGCCGGTGTCGGTCAAGGCCCAGTGGCTGGCATGCAATCCAAAGCTCTGCGTGCCCGAAAGCGCCGAATTGCATACCTTGGTGACGGTTCACGCGCTGCAACCGGGTGAAGGCCCGCCGCCGGTCGACGGGCGATTCGATGCTTGGAGCCGCAGCCTGCCCGCGCCGCTGGGGACGCCTGCCCGGTTCGCGCTGTCCGGGGACATTCTACGCCTCGCCATTTCGCTGCCGGACGGTGTCGCGCTCGCCGAGCCGCATGTGTTTATCGGCGAAGACAAAGTCGTCGCCTATGCAGGGGTGCAGCGCTTCAGCCGGGGAAGCAACCTGCTGATCGCAGAACTGCCGCGCGCCAAGTTCGCCGCGATCGACCCCCGCGCGGTGACTGGCATCTTGCGGCTGACGCAGAGCAGCAGCGACGGTCTGGCCTTTGCCGCTACGCCCGGAACCGTCCCGCCCGCCGGAAAACCGCTCGCCGCCGCGCAAGGCGGAGTGCCGGCGCTGCCGCTGCTGCTGCTTGGCGCGCTGGTCGGAGGCTTGCTGCTCAACATCATGCCCTGCGTATTTCCGATCCTCAGCCTCAAGGCGATGAGCCTGGCCCGCGCCGGCGAGAGTGAAAGCGAAGCGCGCAAGGAAGGGTTGGCCTATACCGCCGGCGTCGTCCTCGCCTGCGCCGGGCTTGGCGCACTGCTGCTCGCCCTGCGCGCCGGGGGCAGCGAGATCGGCTGGGCGTTCCAGTTGCAGGAGCCGGGCGTGGTCGCCGCGCTGCTGCTGCTGACCGTGGCAATTACCGCCAATTTCCTGGGAATATTCGAGTTCACCGTGCCGGAGTTTGCCAGCGCGGGTAGCCCGCAAGGCGCTTTTGCCACCGGACTGCTCGCGGCCTTCGTTGCGACCCCCTGCACCGGGCCGTTCATGGCCGCGGCGATGGGTGCGGCGCTGCTGCTGCCGGTGTGGACGGCGATGGCGCTGTTCGTCTCGCTGGGCCTAGGTATTGCCCTGCCGTTCCTCGCCGTCGCCTTCATCCCGGCGCTGCGCCGACGCCTGCCGCGCCCCGGAGCCTGGATGGCGACATTCCGCCGCTGGATGGCGTTGCCGCTCGGCCTGACCGCGCTTGCGCTGATCTGGCTGGCGAGCCGGCTGGGCGGCTGGAGCTTTGCCGCTGGTGCGGCCGCGCTCGCCGCCGGGCTGATCGCCCTGTTGGCCTTCATTGGCCAGCGGCAGCGCTCGGGCAGGCAGGCCGCGCCGCTCGTGTTGGCGGGCCTCGCCGCATTGGCGCTGACCGCCTGGCTTGGCCTGCCTCGCACCATCCAGCAGCCCGGCGCTTCGGCGAGCGGCCTGATCGCCGCCACGCCGTTCAGCGAGGCCGCCCTCGCCCGCGCCCGTGCCTCGGGCAGACCGGTGTTCGTCTGGCTCACTGCCGACTGGTGCCTGACCTGCAAGGTCAACGAACAAGTGGCGATCGAGCGCGAGGCGACCCGCGCCGCTTTCGCCCGCGCCGGGGTCGTCGTGCTGCGCGGCGACTGGACCCGGCGCGATCCGGCGATAACCCGCTTCCTTACCGCGCAGGGCGCTGCGGGCGTGCCATTATATGTGTGGTATCCGGCAGGCGGCGGCGCCGGCGAGCAATTGCCGCAGGTGCTGACGCCGGGAATATTGACGGAACTGGCTGGCGGGTAGGAATTCTGTCTTTTCCACACGCGCTTCACAAAATCTCGGCGACCTCACCCATCGCCTTGC
>JANMCD010000100.1:0-4589 GCA_031360905.1 Novosphingobium sp. | reverse complement strand
CTCCGGTCGGCTGCTAGACCTTGGCACCAAGGGATCGGGCCGCACGCCGTGGAGCCGCGACGGCGACGGCAAACTAACGCTAAAGGGCGCGATGCGCGAAATTCTCGCCACAGAAATGCTCGAGGCACTGGGTGTCAACACCAGCAAGACCTTCTCGGTGATCGAGACGGGGGAGCAATTGTATCGCACCGACGAGCCGTCGCCGACGCGCTCGGCGGTGCTGCTGCGGCTCAGCCACGGGCACATCCGCATTGGCACATTCCAGCGACTGCTCGCCTTCCAGCAGCGCGAGCATATGGATGCGCTAATCGCCTATTGCCTCGAAACCTACCCCGGCCCGCCGCCCCCGGAGGATGCACCCGGCCGCGACGAGCCGGCGGTGATCCTGCTCCATCAGGTGATCGAACGCATGGCCGATCTCGCCGCATCTTACATGGTCGCCGGCTTCGTCCACGGCGTGCTCAATTCCGACAATATGAATATTTCCGGGGAAAGTTTCGATTACGGCCCCTGGCGCTGGCTGCCGAGCTGGGACTCGGGCTTCACTGCCGCCTATTTCGATCATTCGGGGCTTTACGCCTTCGGCCGCCAGCCCGAATCGATCCACTGGAACTGCGGTCAGCTGGCAGTCGCCCTGCGGCTGCTTGCCGAGACCGAACCGCTGGTGTTCGCGCTTGAACGCTTCGGCGAGCTTTACCAGGCGGCGATGGTGCGCCGCTTCCTGTGGCGGCTGGGGGTCATCCCTCGCCGCGCAGATGCCGATTTCGCGCTGGTTGCCGCAGCCGAAAAGCACATGAGATCGGCGCAGCTCGGTCCCGACGCCATGTTCTTCACCAATCGCGGCGGTCGCAATCCGCCCGATGGCGAATTTGGCGAATTGCTCAAATGTTATACGCCCCTCGAGGGTCCGGACCACCCGCTGTGGAGCGAAGCGGCTGCTCCCAATCTGGTGTTGGGCGAAGTCGAACGGATCTGGTCGGCGATCGACCGGGACGACAACTGGCAGCCGCTGGCCGAAAAAATCGAAGACATCTCCCGGCTGGGCGCCGCTCTTGGCGAACCGCCAGCCGCATGCGGGCACAGTGTCAGCGAAACAGGACCAATTCCGTTACCACAGCACTTCCAATAATGCCCGCTTTGCCGCAAGAGCCGCCGGGCGCGGACTTTCAACGATCTGGGACTGAAACCGGCCTGTGAGCGAAGCAGAAATCATTTCTTACGAACCGGCGACCGGTACTGAATTATGGCGCGGCAGTATCGGCGATGTCGATGAGGTGGTCGCCCGCGCCCGTCGTGCCTGGCCGGCCTGGGCCGCTCTGCCGCTCTCCACTCGCATGGAGCTGCTCCGCCGCTTCGCCAATGAAGTGCGTAAGGACAGCGAAAAGTTTGCCGACACGATCGCCCGCGAAATAGGCAAGCCGCTTTGGGAAGCGCGCAGCGAAGTGGAATCCGTAGTCGCAAAGGTCGAAGTTTCAATCAGGGCCTTTGCCGAGCGAGCCCCACAGCGCAAGCTCGACAATGCTATGCAGGGAACAATGGCGCTGCGGCACAAGCCGCACGGCGTGTTGGCGGTGCTTGGTCCGTTCAACTTTCCCGCGCATCTGCCAAACGGCCATATCGTGCCGGCGTTGATCGCCGGCAACGCCATAGTATTCAAGCCCAGCGAAAAGGCGCCAGCGACAGGCCAACTGCTGGTCCAGTGCTTTCACCGCGCCGGCATCCCCGCGGCACTGGTGCAGCTGCTGATCGGCGGGGCAGCCGAGGGCCAGGCGCTGGTCGCGCATGACGGGATCGACGGGGTGCTGTTCACCGGCTCAGCCCATGCCGGCATCGCCATCAATCGCAAGCTCGCCAGCCGCCCGGAAAAGATCGTCGCGCTCGAAATGGGCGGCAACAATCCGATCGTGCTGTGGGATACGCCGAAGATTTCCGATGCCGCGCTCCTGGTCGTACAGTCGGCCTTCATCACCGCCGGTCAGCGCTGCACAGCGGCGCGAAGGCTCATCGTCAAAGCGTCGATGTACGATGCGATTGTTACCGAAGTTAAGAAATTGGCAGACCGGTTGATCGTCGGCGCACCCTTTGACGAGCCCGCTCCGTTTATGGGACCGGTGATCGACAATGCCGCCGCCGATGGGTTGAGCGAGAGCTTCGTCTATCTGATCAGCCACGGCGGCAAAGCGATCAAGCACCTCGTCCGTTCGCGCGAAGATCTTCCGTTTCTGTCGCCCGCGATCATCGATACCACCGCCATGGCGGAGCGGCCGGATGTCGAACTGTTCGGCCCGATTCTGCAAATCGTCCGGGTCGACGATTTCGACGAAGCCATTGCCGAGGCCAACAACACGCGGTTCGGCCTGTCCGCCGCGCTGATCGGCGGCAGCCCGGAGCAGTACAACCACTTCTGGGCGCAGATCCGGGCCGGCATCGTCAACTGGAACCGGCCGACCATCGGCGCATCCGCGTCGGCGCCATTTGGCGGCATCGGCCTGTCCGGCAACCACCGCCCGACCGCTTATTACGCCCCGGACTACTGCTCCTATCCGGTGGCCTCCAATGAAATGGATCAACCTCGCGCCGTACCGGGAACGGGTTTCCGTGCGCCGGCCAGCGGACCCGCACAATCCGTTTCGGAAAAGTAGCCGTCGGGTGCCCTGGCATGTAATCACTTCCGCAATCCGGCCTTGAAAGGCCCTGGAATTTCAATGACCGCAGAGCCCCCTGCAGCCGTGTCCGGCGGCCTGGTTTACGCTTCTGGTGCCTATTTGATCTGGGGCCTCTTCCCGCTCTATCTGCTGTTCATCCACCAGGTTCCGGCCTTTGCCATCGTCGGCTGGCGTATCGTCTTTACCGCGCCGGTATGCCTCGTCATCTTATTCCTGCTCCGGCAGGCAGGCGAGCTGCGCGCGGCGATTGCCCAGCCCCGGCTGATCGCCCTGCTCACGCTCAGCGCTGCGCTTATTGGCGGCAACTGGCTAGTCTATACGGCGGCTGTCCAGGCGGGCCACGTCTTCGCCACCAGCTTGGCGTATTACATCAATCCACTGGTTAATGTAATGATCGGTACGCTGTTTCTCGGCGAGAAACTGAACCGCAGGCAGTGGTGGGCCGTCGCAATCGCCGTTACCGGCGTTGCCCCGCTCGCGTTCGAGGCCCGCGAGATGCTGGCCATAAGCCTGATCCTCGCCTTCACCTTCGCCGGCTATGGACTGGTGCGCAAATACGCACCGGTTGCGCCGGTTCCAGGCCTGACGATCGAAACCGCAGTTCTGCTGCTGCCCGCGCTGGCAATCCTGGCCTGGCAGGTGCAGGTGCACGGGCCCGCCGGCTTCGGGAGCGAACCAGGCATAACCGCTCTGCTTGCCCTGTCCGGCATCCTCACCGCGACGCCGCTGCTCCTGTTCGCCGCCGCCGCCAGACGCATGAGCTTTTCCGCGCTCGGTTTCGTCCAGTTTATCGCCCCGACTATAGCCTTTTTGCTTGCTATGTTCGTCTTCCACGAGCCGCTGGGGCAGGCCCAGCTGCTGTGCTTTTTCGCCATCTGGTGCGCAATCGGCCTGTTTGGCTGGGACCTGTGGCTCACAAGGGGCTTGATTCCCGCTGGATAACGGCCAGGTTCCCTCGATGCCCGCAACCCGCCTGTTCAACCGTGCCGTCTTACGCCTCTCACCGCAGGACGATGCCGAGGATGTCGTTGATTTCCTCCAGGGCCTCGTCACCAACGATGTGACCGCTGCGCTGCCGGTCTGGGCGGGGCTGCTGACGCCGCAGGGCAAGGTGCTGTTTGACTTCATCGTCTGGTCGGAAGACCAGAATTTGCTGATCGACTGCGAGGCGGAAGTTGTCGACGCGCTGGCGAAGCGTCTGTCGCTTTACCGCCTGCGCCGCAAGATCGGCATCGTCCGCGACGATACGCTCGCAGTCCATTGGCGGGCGGAACCGGGCAACGACCCGCGCCTTGCAGACCTGGGCACGCGCTGGCTGGGCCCCGGCAATCCCGCTGAGGCTGGCGCAGATGACGCTTGGCGGGCCCACCGGCTGACGCTCGGCGTCACCGAGGGGCGGGCGGAACTCGGCGATGGCGAGCTGCTATGGCTGGAATGCAATGCCGCCGAATTAAACGGCGTCAGCTTCAGCAAGGGCTGCTACATCGGCCAGGAAAACACGGCCCGAATGAACTGGCGGCAGAAGGTCAACCGGCGGCTGGTGGTTGTCCCTCTCGATCGTTCCGACCCGGCGAAGAGACGCTGCGCCTATCCCGAGCTAGGGCTGGCAGTAGACCATCTGCGGCTCGAGTCTATCGATCCAGCACTCATGCCGGAATGGCTGGTGCTTCGGCAAGATTGATGCCTTTCCCGGATTGACCGAGCCAATCCCGACGAAAATTATTGCGGGTCAGTCCCCCTCATCAGCAAGGTGAGAACGGATAAAATCCGCACTTGTCGCGCTGGCTTCGGCGATGCGAATCCGTCCCAGTTCCGCACCCCAGAAACTGGCGGAACCATAAGCCAGTTGCCACTGCTTCAGACGCCGCGAATAGAGCTGGAGATCGAACTCTTCAGTAACACCGATCGCCCCGTGCACGGCAT
>JANMCD010000067.1:0-2805 GCA_031360905.1 Novosphingobium sp. | reverse complement strand
AGCTTCGAGGTGCCGGCCGGCTGGCAGGTGGCGGTGGTCGGGCCTTCAGGCGCGGGCAAAAGCACCATCGCCCGGCTGGTGTTCCGCTTCTACGATCCCTGGGAGGGACGCATCCTGATCGACGGGCAGGATATTCGAGGCGTTACGCAGGCCAGCCTGCGCGCCGCCATCGGTATCGTCCCGCAGGATTCGGTGCTGTTCAATGACACTATCGGTTACAACATTGGCTACGGTCGCGATGGGGCCGACCAGTCGGACATCGAGTCGGCGGCGAATGGCGCGGCGCTGATGGCGCTGATCGAGCGGCTGCCGCAGGGCTTCGCCACCGAAGTCGGCGAGCGCGGGCTGAAGCTTTCAGGCGGCGAAAAGCAACGCGTCGCTATTGCCCGCACGCTGGTCAAGAACCCGCCGATCTTGCTGCTCGATGAGGCTACCAGCGCGCTCGATACGCGCACGGAGCAGGAGATCCTCGCGACGCTGCACGCGGTCTCGGCAAATCGGACATCGCTCAGCATCGCGCACCGCCTGTCGACAATCGCCGAAGCCGACCGCATCCTGGTGCTGGACCAGGGCCAACTGGCGGAGAGTGGCACGCATAACGAACTGCTGCGGCTGGACGGGCTCTACGCCGAGATGTGGACCCGCCAAGCGCAGGAGGTTGCGGAAATCAGCGAGGCGGCGGAGTAGTCGCCCCGGCCGGCTTTTGGTTCCTGCGATTGTCCGCTCTAGCCAATTGACCCGCCGCGCCGGCTCGGCCAGAAACCGGCATTCTATTTGCCGAAAGGGCCTGCCCCGGATGTCCGAAGCCGCACCCGCGCCCGTTACCCCACCCGCTCCAGATAGTGAACGTTTCGGCCACCCTCGGGGGCTGTGGGTGCTTGCCGGCACCGAACTGTGGGACCGCATCTCGTTTCACGGCATGCAGGCGATGCTGGTGCTCTACATGGCCGGCGAATTGCTCAAGCCGGGGCGGATCGAGCGGGTCGTCGGCTTCGATAGGTATCGCGCCTTTATCGAAGGCATCACCGGGCCGCTATCCACCCAGGCGATGGCGACGCAGACCTTCGGGCTCTACGTCGCCCTGGTCGCATTCATGCCGCTAATCGGGGGTGCCATCGGCGACCGTTGGATTTCGCGCCGGGCGGCGGTGACGATTGGCGCGCTGCTGATGACCTGCGGTCATTTCGCGCTGGCGTTCGACGAGACCTTCCTGCTTGCTCTGCTGCTGCTGGTTACGGGCGCGGGGATGCTGCGCGGCAATCTCAAGGCGCAGATCCGTTCGCTCTACGCTGCCGGCGACCGGCGGCAGGCGGATGCCTTCCAGGTCTATTCCTTCGTGGTCAATTTCGGCGCCTTCATCGCCCCAATCGTCTCGGGCGGTATTGCCGCAGTCTATGGCTGGCACGCCGGCTTCGCCGTCGCCGGTTTCGGCATGCTGATCGGCCTCGTCTGGTATCTCGCTGGCTCGCGCCACCTGCCGCGCGAGCGAGAAAAGCGCATTGCTCAAACCGGCGGAAAGCTCAACCCTGCCCAACGCAAGAACCTGCTGCTGCTGGCGTTGATGTGGCCGATCTCGGTCGCCTTCTGGACCGCGCAGGCGCAAATCTGGAATGTTTACAACATCTGGGTGCGCGACACGATCGACCTATCCATCGGCAGCTTCACCATGCCGGTGCCGTGGCTGCAATCGCTTGACGGGCTGGCCCCGGCGGCATTCACCCCGCTGATAATCTGGATTTGGCGGGCTCAGGCAAAGCGCGGGCGGGAGCCCGATCTGTTCGTCAAGATGGGCATCGGCTGCCTGATCTTCGCCGCCAGCGTGTCGCTGCTGGCCCTGTCCCCCATGTTCGCCAACAGCGCCGGACGCTCGCCGCTCGCCATACCGGTGCTGTTCCATGTGTTCTCGAACTTCGGCGCGGTCTACTTCTCGCCGGTGATGATGACGCTCTACGCCAGCCGCGCTCCGGCCCGGCTGCGCGGCACCATGCTCGGGGTCGATGCGCTGTCGGTGTCGGCGGCGAGCCTGATCAGCGGATATATGGGCGGTTTGTACGAGACCATGTCCCCCACAACCTTCTGGTCGATCAACGCCGGGATCGTCGGCAGCGCCGGGGTGCTGCTGGTGATCGGCTCCAGACCGCTGCGGAACATCTTCGGGCCGGAGTGGCAATCGGCCGACCCGCTGGAGGACGATCTCACCATCCCGGAGGCGAAACCGGCGTTAGCTTGAGCGGCCTTCGACAAGCTCAGGCTGAGCGGGGTTTGGGGGATGCGCGCCAAAGAAGCCGGTATCAGAGGATATATTTCGACAAATCGCTGTCCTTGGCCAGCGACGCCAGGCGGCCGCTGACATAGGCGGCATCGATCGTCACGGTTTCGCCGGCCCGGTCTTCGGCCTCGAAGCTGATTTCCTCGAGCAGCTTTTCCATCACTGTCTGCAGCCGCCTGGCACCGATGTTCTCGATGCTTTCGTTGACCTGCGCAGCGATCTTGGCGACTTCACGCGCGGCCTCCGGGGTGAAAACGAGCGTCACCTTCTCGGTTGCCAGCAGCGCGCAATATTGCTCGACGAGGTTGGCGCGGGTTTCGGTCAGGATACGGACGAAATCCCCCTCGGTCAGCGCCTTGAGTTCGACCCGGATAGGCAGGCGGCCCTGTAGTTCAGGCAGCATGTCGCTCGGTTTGGCGAGGTGGAACGCACCGCTGGCGATGAACAGCACATGGTCGGTTTTCATCGGCCCGTATTTGGTGGCCACTGTAGTCCCCTCGATCAGCGGGAGCAGGTCGCGCTGCACGCCCTCGCGG
>JANMCD010000055.1:0-1658 GCA_031360905.1 Novosphingobium sp. | reverse complement strand
CTGGTGATGCCCGGCCTGCAGTCGGCCAATATCTCGGCGAAGCTGCTGCGCGAGCTGGCCGGCAACGCCACCATCGGGCCGATGCTGATCGGCATGGAAAAGCCGGTGCAGATCGCCCCGATGACCGCGATCGCGCCCGATCTGCTGACGCTGGCGGTGCTGGCGGCGGCGGGGGTTTGCGGCTGAAAGGCGCCTGCCCCGGCCCGCTTACCCCCAGGCTGACCACATGCCGTAGCCGCTGGTCAGCGTCAGCACCACGCCGACGAGGATGAGCATTGTCTTTGCCGGGAAATGTTTCGCCGCCCACGCCCCGATCGGTGCGGCGAGCAGGCCGCCGATCAATAGGCCCAGCGTCGCGCCGGCGACATCGGCGAGGCCCAGGTGGTAAATGAACGCGGCCGAGACGGTCAGCGTCAGAAAGAATTCGACGACATTGACCGTGCCGACCACCTTGCGCGGGTCGGCGCCCTGGATCAGCAGGTTCGAGGTGACCACCGGACCCCAGCCGCCGCCGCCGGCGGCATCGAGGAAGCCGCCGAGCAGGCCGAGCGGCGCGATGTACTTCGCTTCCCGGATCTGCGGCGGATACATGATCCCGCGCCAGAGCAGGTAGAGGCCGATGCCGCTGAGATACAGCAGCACGAACGGTTTGACGAGGCCGGCGTCGAGCGTCGTCACCACATAGGCGCCGATAATGCCGCCGGTAATTCCCGGGATCAGCAGGCGAAAGAATAGCCTTTTATCGACATTGCCGTGCAGCAGATGGCTAATCCCCGATGTCGCGGTGGTGAAACATTCGACGAGATGAATGCGCTGCGACGCCACGGCGGGCGGCACGCCGAGCACGCCGACCAGCATCGTGCTGGAAATGACGCCGAAGGCCATGCCAAGCGCGCCATCGACCAGCTGGGCTGCGAAGCCAACCGCAATAAACGGGAGCAAATAGGCAAGATCGAAACCGCCAAATTCCATCACCGCCCGACTCCAGTTAATCTCGACTTAACTCGTAGATATTCGCGCCAGGCGCAGCGAGAAAGTTTTGCGCCAGGCACGGCCAAGCGCAACTTTCCCGCGCCGGAACGTGCCTACCGCCGGCAATACCGGAAATACCAGACTTCGCTGCCAAGATTGCGCGCTTTCGTCTCGTACCGGGTCTCCGGCCAGCCTGCGGGACGCTCAAGGAAATTGGCGGGGGTGCCGCATAACCAGTCGAAGCTGGCGCCCGGTCCCCTGCAATATCGGCGCATGACCATCAGCGCGTGGCGCAGATAGACCGGATGGTCGGTGCCGAAGCGGAATTCGCCGCCGGGTTTGAGCTTCGCCGCGATCAACTTTAGCGGGCCGTCGTTGATCATCCGCCGCTTGGCGTGGCGCGCCTTGGGCCAGGGATCGGGGTGGAGCAGATAGACGAATGACAGCGCCCCGTCCGGCACCCGCGCCAGCACCTCGAGCGCGTCGCCGTGATGGATCCGGATATTGCCGAGCGGCGGATGTTTGCCGCCGTCTCCATTGATATGGGTCAGCGCCTGGGCGACGCCGTTGAGGAACGGCTCGGCGCCGATGAAACCGTGGTCCGGCAGCATGTCGGCCCGTCCGGCGATATGCTCGCCGCCGCCGAAGCCGATCTCGAAATGGAGCGGGCGCGCATCGCCGAACAG
>JANMCD010000019.1:0-5900 GCA_031360905.1 Novosphingobium sp. | reverse complement strand
GTGTTCGGTGTTGTGGGGTTTGGTGTTCTTTGGTCTGCAAACGCGCGCCCGGGCGGGGTGGGAGGGGCGGGGGCGCAGGCCGGGAGCAGGGGGGATGCCCGCCGCCCGGCTCACTCGTCAGATCGAGATTTTCAGCAGCTTGATCGCCTCGCTGTCGAGCACCTGTCCGCCGATCCGCTTGACCGCGTAGAAGTGGACGAAGGGCTTGTTGGTGAACGGATCGCGCAGGATCGAGGTGGCGCTGCGTTCGGCGATCAGATAGCCCGCGCGGAAGTTGCCGAAGGCGATCGGGAAGGCGTTGGCGGCGATGTCGGGCATGTCGCCGGCTTCCACCACCGGATAGCCGATCAGCCGGTCCGGCTGGCCTTCGGCAATGCCCGGCTGCCACAGGAAGCTACCGTCCGATGCCTTGAGCTTGCGCACTTCGGCCAGCGTTGCCGAATTCATCACCCAGCTCGCCCCTTGCCGATGGCCGGCTTTCAGCGAATGAACCAGGTCGATCAGCTTGAGCTCGGGATTGGCGCCCAGGGTCGCGGCATTGCCGGAGACGGCGTGCTGCACCGTGCCGAACGGACGGGTGGCGTCAGTCAGCAGGCTGGTCGGCGCGCCGAGGAGGCCCCTGGGTTGGTTGGTGCCGCTGCCGTTGATGAAAGCGGCGCCCTCGGCGCGGGCGAACTCCATCGAGATTTCGTTGCCCAGCCAGGACTCGAGATTGAACGCGGCGTCGTCGAGCATCGCCTGACTCGCTGCCGGATTGGCGTAAAGGTCGCCGGAGGGCGGGACGATTTCGACAAAGGTCGGCGTATTGGTCATTGGCCGCGCGGCGGTTTCGCTGACCCAGCCGGAAGCGGTGCCGCCGGTGGTGATCAGCTTGCGATAACCGGCCGAGCCGACCTGGACGATCTGGGCGATTCCGCGGATCGGGCTCAACTTGAGCAGGGTTGCCGAGATTACCGCATCGATCTCGCGGGGGACCGCATAGCCGCCGTCGCCCAGCACCGCGCCGGAAACCGACTTGAGCTCGGCATCGAGACCCTTGCGCAGATAGCCATCGACGAAGCCCTTCACTTCCGGGCTGGATGCCGATGCTCCGCCGATAAGCGGGCGGGCGGCGGCGCGGCTGACACGTTCGAGGCGGGACTTCACCTCTTCGACATCGGACCGCAGCGAGGTCACCGCTTCATCGGTGGCGTCCTGTCGGGCGACCAGGCCGAACGAGGCGTCGAGCGGATCGGTCGCGGCCGAGGCGGCGATATCCGGGGTAGAATTATCCATGGGGCATTCACCTTTCGAA
This sequence comes from Novosphingobium sp., assembly GCA_031360905.1. Lineage (GTDB taxonomy): Bacteria > Pseudomonadota > Alphaproteobacteria > Sphingomonadales > Sphingomonadaceae > Novosphingobium. The sequence continues at coordinate 4,606 of JANMCD010000019.1, read as the reverse complement.
AGAGGCCGCCCCAAAGGCGGCCGGAGAGAGACGTGTCGCGGGGTTGGTTGTCAGGTCACCAGATGCACTCTTGCGCCGTGCTGCATCGGGTGGGTGACGAGGCTGACTTCGAGCAAGTCGATATCCGTCAGCGCGCGCCCGGCAGCATCGCGGGTGAAGCTGCGGGCGCGGTAGCCGAAACTGAGGCCGGTGGTTTTGCCCTGCTTCAGCGCCGCCGCCGCGCCGCCGTCCGGATTGTCGACCGCAGCGACCACGCGCAGGCCGCGGCTGTCCTCTGCGACCCACTCGATCCAGCCGATGCGCAGGTCCGCCCGGTGCTGCCAGAACAGCGGCAGCGGCTCCTGGCGCTGCGCGAGGGTGCGGGCAAAGGCGCCCGGGACGATGATGTCGCGCCCGGCGTCGCGCTTGCCGAACAGAGCGGCGTATCCGGCAAACCTCAAGCTCACTTGAGCAGGTCCGTCGCACCCATCCGCACGGCGATGCCGACCAGCACCAGCGCCAGCACGCCGCGCACGATCCAGTTCACTGCTGCTCGCCAGGCGCTGGTCTTGGCGTCGCGCCAGGCGCGCAGCAATTGGCGGAGTTCGAACAGGTCGCCGTGCGCGCCTTCATCGTCGAGGCCCATATGCGCCAGAACGCGCTTCGAGCCGAGCTCGCAGGCTTCCTCGACGATGGCGCGTAACGTCACCAGTTCTGCGCCTTCGCCCGACGCCTGGGCAATCAGCCGCGCCAGCATGTCCTTGTTGTTCATCATATGTTCTCCTCACCAGCCGGTACTTCGGGCAGTCCGAGCAGAGCGCGCTTTTCGGCACTGGTCAGGAATTCGGCAGCATTGACCTGCGACCAGGTGCGCTCGCGGTCCTCCGACAGCGCTGGGACTTGGTCGAGGTCGATCGCCAGCGCGGCGCCCGGGAACCAGGTGGACAGCCCCTCGGTCAGCGCGGAAAACAGCTTGGCGGCGAGCGGCAGCAGCGTCAGCCGCCATAGCGCCCGGTTGGCCTCGCGGTAGTTGGCGTAGGTCGCATCGCCCGGTAGGCCGAGCAGCATCGGCGGCACCCCGAAAGCGAGCGAGATATCGCGCGCGGCAGCGGCCTTCAGCGTGGCGAAATCCATGTCGGCGGGCGACATCCCTAGCGGCTGCCATTTCAGCCCGCCTTCCAGCACCATCGGCCGCCCGGCGTTGACCGGTCCCGCAAAAGCCTGGGCAAGTTCGGCCTTGAGCCGGTCGAATTGCTCAGGAGTCAGCCCGGCATTGTCGCTGCTGTCATAGACCAGCGCGCCGGAGGGCCGGGCAGCATTTTCCAGCAGGATCCGGTTCCAGTTGCTCGCGGCATTGTGGGTGGCCACCGCCTGGTCGGCAGCGGCGAGGCAGCCGGCGCCGTAATGGTCGTCGGCCGGATGGAAGTCCTTGATATGGATGAGGTTGGGCGAGGCATCGTCGCCCAGCAGCGGGATTGTCAGCCTCTGGTCGCCGACCTTGTAGGTGAAGGCGACCGGCCAGCCGTCACTGCCGGCGATCACGCTCATCCGGTCGGGCCGCAGGGCGAAGAGTTCAACCGGGCGGCCGGCGGCATCTTTCATCACCTGGATGTAGCAATTGCCGTGCAGCAGCAGCTGCGAGGCGAGGGTTTCCAGCAGCGACTGCCCGGCACTGGTGGCACCCACCAGAGCGGCGAGCTTTGGATCGGTCGGCTGAAGCGGTGCCCAGCCGATACCTTCCGCCACCAGCCGCACCGCCCGCTGCGCCACCGGATTGTCCAGATAGGCGCGCTGGACGGACGTTGCATAATCGAACGCACCGCGGCCGCCGACCGTATCGGCGAACATCCAGGGCGAGGAGAATGTACGCGCCAACGGCACTTTCCCGCCCTCGCCCTTGAAGGCGGCGGCGAGGCTTTGGAGGAAGGACATGGGGTGGCCTTTCAGTGGGTTAAACACTTCTCGTGCGAAGCGGCGAAGATCGAATTATCTCTGCCCGCAACCGGGGAGGGGAGAAGCTAGGCGACGATAATTCTCGGCACCCCGCGCCGCCCCAGCATCAGCTCGGTCAAGGCCCAGACCAGCGCATCGGCGCGGTCGGGCGAGCGGCCGGGGCCTGCATAAGCGCCGCCGGCAATCAGCCCGCAAAGCTCGTCCTCCAGCGCCGGGAAGGTTCCGGAATGGCGGACCCGCCCCGCTTCATACAGCGCTGCGACCGGCTCGGCGCGGGCGACTTTGCCCTTGCTGGCGTGGACCAGCTTCAGGGGTAGCGCGACGTCGGCGGCGCGCAACACGCTCGCGACCATCGCTCCGCCCTGGTTGGCCTCGGCAATCACCCGATCGGCCTCCCACGCCTGCGCGGCCTGTGCCACCGCCCGCGCCCAGCGTTCGGGGCTGGCCCGGGCGACCGAGGCGTCGGCCAGCACCCGGGCGACCCCGTCCTCGCCCAGCGCGCAGACGACAATCCCGCAAGCATCGCCCCCGGCCGACGCCGGCGGGTCCACACCGATCACCGTCCGGCTTGGGCCGGCGGAGGCAGACGCTTCGCGGCAGTCTTCCAGCAATGCCCGGGTCCACAGCGCGCCCGGCAGGTCGGCGATCATCTCGCCGTCGAGCTCCTGGCGGCCGAGCAGCGACTTGCCATAGGTGCGGCGGATGTCGCGGATGAAGCGGACCGGCAGATTGTCGCTGTTGTCTTCAGTGCTGCCGGTCGTCACCGCTACGCCGTCCTCAGCCAGCAGCCGCTGCAGCAAGGCCACCGCGCGCGGCGTGGTTGTCGCCAGCGTACGGGGGCTTTCGCCAAGGCGCAGGCCAAGCAGCAGATTGTCCCAGGCGGCGACCGCCTTGCCGCCGGCATTGTCCCATTTGGCGATCTCGTCGCACCAGGCGTGGCTGTGCTGCGGACCGCGCAGCGATTCCGGCTCGCCCGCCGAATAGAGCGTCGCCTGTGCGCCATTGGGCCAGCTCAGCCGCCGCAGCGACGGTTCGAAGCGCGGGCGGCGTTCAGGCGGGCTGACCGCCAGGATGCCGCTCTCGCCCTCGACCATCACCGCCCTTGCCTCGCCCAGAGAGGCGGCGATCAGGGCAATCCGCGCGTCCGGATCCCGGGCCATTGCCCGCACCCATTCCGCCCCGGCGCGGGTCTTGCCGAAGCCGCGCCCGGCCATCATCAGCCACAGGCGCCAGTCGCCTGCCGGCGCCAGCTGCTGCCGCCGCGCCCACAGCCGCCAATGCGTCGCGAATTCCTCGCGCTGCGCCTGGCTCAGCAGGCGGAGCTGGGTGAAGCGATCCGCGTCCTCCAGCCGCAGCAGCCAGTCGAGATATTCATTGCGGGTCATCGTTGCTCCGGGCAGCCAGCCAGCGCTGGCGCATGATCGCGAGTTTGGCGTCGATCGAGACGATAATTGCGTCGGCATCTTCGTCCGCCCGGACCGCCTTCTGGCGTGCCGCGCTGTCACGGTGGGCGACCAGCAGGCGGAAGGCGGTGGCATTGTCGAATGAGCGCGTCCCGCGTTTTGCGCTGGGGGGTTGCTTGATCTCGCCGGTGCGGAGCCGGTGGAGCATCTCCATTTCAAGATGCTCGTAGCCTTCGCACAGCGCGCTCTGCCATTTGCGGTTGAACTCCGGGTCACTGCGGCGGGCGTCATAGGCGGTGGTGGTCGAGATTCCGGCCTTGCGGGCCGAAGCGCTGACATTGGAGGTGGCGGCAAGTTCGGCGAGAAACGCTCTGGTCCATTTTGAAATGCTGGGCCGGCGCGGCGGCGAGGCGGGCGCGCGCCGGCCGGATGTCTTGAGGTCCGCCATGAAGGTCGATCCGTGCCGTGAAAGGGAAAGGGCGGAAGGGCCGGGTGCCGGCGTTGCGAATCGGTAAATCGCGATGCTCTTTGTATGTACCCAAAGAGTGTGACAATGTCAATGATTATAACCAAACAGGTTATTTCTTGCCGCTGGCGAATGCCCTCTCTAAGCCGCCGCCGACCACTGTGCGAGAAACCGGATGCTGCGCCGACTCTACGACTGGACCATGGCCAAGGCCTCGCATCCCCACGCCGAATGGTGGCTGGCGCTGTTCGCCTTCGTCGAGGCGAGCTTCTTCCCGATCCCGCCGCATCCAGTGTTGGGGCTGATGTGCCTGGCCGAGCCGAAAAAGGCGGTGCGCTTTGCGATTGTCGCCACGCTGGCCTCGGTCGCCGGGGGAATGCTTGGCTATGCCATCGGCCATTTCGTTTATGACACCGTGGGGACGCAGATGCTGGCACTGCTCGGCCTGACGCAGAGCTTTCCCCAGGCGGCGTGCTATTTGCGCGAATACGGCGCCGAGATCATCATGATCAAGGGCGCGACGCCGATCCCGTTCAAACTGCTGACGATTACCGCCGGCTTCATCTCGATGCCGTTGCTCAGCTTCATCGGTGCCAGCCTGGTGTCGCGCAGCATCAGCTTCATGATCGTCGGCGTGCTGTTTCGCGTGTTCGGCGCGCCGATCAAGGCGTTCATCGACAAATACCTCGGCCTTGCCACCGCCGGTTTCGTCGTCGTCGTGGTCGGCGGCTTCGTTGCCGCGGCAATCCTCGGCGGCGGTTCGCAGGAGTCCAACGCGAAGTGTGCGGCAGCCGCGCTCGCCGCC
>JANMCD010000345.1:0-11324 GCA_031360905.1 Novosphingobium sp. | reverse complement strand
TCGATGGCCGATCCGCTCGGCTTCAGCCTTGGCTTCGTGCTGGCTACCGGCCTACTGCATGTGCTCGGTATCGCCATCGGCCTGCTGCGCACCCGTCCCCGCGGCGAGGGGATGCTGCGCGCGGGTGGCGGACTAATCGCGGTTGCCGGCTGCTATTTTCTGGCCACTGCGGTTGCTACCATATGAAAGGCGCGGCAATCGCGGCTGGGCTGCTGCTCGGAGTACTCGCGTTCGCGCTGGCCTTCGCCCCTCGCAAGACCGCCCTGATCGCCGCAGCCGTCGCTGCGCTGGCTGCCATAGCGGCGCATGCGGTTGGCGGGGTGACGGACGCTGCGGCGTTCGCTGGTTGCTGGATCAGCCTGGGGCTTGCCGCACTGGCTGTCTACTGGCCTCGGCCGCTCGCCGGACGTCGCTGGCCAACCCTTGCTTTGGCGCTCAATGCGGGAGTCTGGGCCGGGCTGGTCGAAGCAAGTGAGGGGCTGGTCATGCCGCTGCCAAGGGCGCTGCCGGCGTTGCTGCTGGGATTGCCCGCAGCCTGGTGCATCGCGCGGGGGTGGACCATCGTCCCTCGAGTGGTGACCAGCTGGTTTCTCGCCGCAGCGGTGCTCACCGCAATGATCCCGTTGCTCATCGTGCATCCGGGCTATGTACCGGACCACCGTTTGTAGCGCTTCCAGCGTCAGGGCGAGGTCGGTAGCACCAGTTCGCGGCGCTCCCCCATGCGGGCAATGATGACCCGGTCCGCGCCGGCCGAGACCAGAGTCCAGCCCATCAGGCTGTCGCCCACCCGCAGCACGGTGGTCTTGCCCCAGGCCGGCTTGACCAGCACATCGACATCGCCCGGCAGCCGCCCGGCGATTCCGACGAGAGCGAATGCGGGGGCGCCGGTTTGTTCCGGCGGCGGGGTAACCGGCGGCGGCGCCTTGGTCGCCACACTTGGCACTGCGGCCTGCGGACCGCGCGCCGCTATCGGAGCCAGGCGCTCAGGCGGATCGGGCGGGCTTTCGCCATCGCTGCCTGCGTCCCGCATCAGCAATGCACCAGCCGCGAGCGCCAACAGCAGTGCCAGTCCTGATATCCCCGCACTCGCCAGACGCCGGTGCCGTTTACCAGGCGCAACATAGCCGAATGCGCGGCCCTGAGCGTCGGTTACGGTGAGCGACCGGGGTTTGAGTTGGCGCTCAATCGCGGCAATCCGGCGATCGAGCCATTCCGTGCGTGCTAGCGTTACCGTAACGCGCCCGGTCACGGGATTGGCTAATGGCGCAGTCCATCGCAGATGGCCGGGGACGACCGGCGCCGCCGCATGCAGCATCCGGCGCAGCTCGCCCCGGCTGGCGGGCATTTGCGGTAGATCGAGGCTAAAGGTTTCGGTTTCCGCAACCAGCGCCGTAATATCGGCGTTGGCGCCGAGTGCCGTGTGCAGCGCATCCCACCCGTCCGCACCGCCGAAACCCGCACTTGCGCGCCCGCCGCGGGACGCATCCGATACCCTGTCGCGCGTGACGTGCAGGACCGCGCCGCCATGATCGGTCACAGGATGCGCCACACCAGGGCCGCTGCGATCAGCACACTTGCGCTCAGCCGCACCAGCCAAGCAAAGCTGTTAGTGCTGGCATTTGCGCGGGCAGTGCAGGTGGCCGCGATCCTCGCCGATGCCTCGGCCAGATCGCCGCGCTGCAGCAATGCGGCATCGAACGGCGCCAGTTCCAGTGCCAGCGCCAGACTCCGCCGCTCCGCCGGAAAGGCGCTTACGCTCGGAACCAGCGAGCCAAGCCGAGCCAGCCCTGCCCGTATGGCGACGGCAGGCGGAACCGGCAGCCGGGCCATCGCTTCCGTAACGGCGAGGATTTCGGCCCGCAGCCCGTCACCAGCCAGCCCCCGGCCCATGAGGCGGCGACCGTGTACCCAGGCCAGGATCGCCGCGGCAACGATCGCCAATGCCGCCCCGGGGGCAATTGGCCACCAGGCAAGAATGGCGAGCGGAGCCAGGGCGGCGAGTTCCCAGAGCGCTTGCCGCGCCGGCGCGCGTCCCCGCGATATTGCGTTCTGCAACATGATGATCCGCGCAAATGCAATGCGCCGGTCGGTCTCCGCGGGACAGGAGGCGAGCACTTCGGCAAGCCAGATGAATTGCCTGCCGCCGCTGCGCAGAGCGGTCTCGAGCGGCTGACCCAGCTCCAGCTGTGCGGCAATCCGCAGCAAGCCCGGCGCATACCGCGTTCGCCAGGGGTGCAGCGTCAGCAGGACGGAGCCAGCCTCTGCCAAACCTGCACCGGCTTCGAACAGGCGGGCCAGCGGTTCCAGCGCGGCTTCATCCTGCCCGGCGCCAAGCCGCCTGGTCAGCCGTCCGAACAGGCTCTCGGGATTGCGGAACGCTGCGGGAGGCAGGGTTTCCGCAGCCGCGAAGGCCATGTGACCCGCAAGGCGCGCCGATATCTCCGACGGGCTCAGCTCAATCGCAGCAATATCGAGCCCGGTGGCAAAGCGCAGCGCGGCGATCGTGCGGGCATCGCCGGCGTCCGCCATGCCGACCACCAGCCGCCGGCCGGACAGCTCAAGCAGCACGACCTCGCGCTCGGCCAGGAAGGCTGGGTTCAGGCCGGCGCTGCGGAGATCAATGGGGCGGGTCATGCGACTCAGCAAGAAATTGCGGCATTCCGCAGGATTGGCGTGCTTCGGGCGATGCCTTGGAATCTGGGGCAATCGCTCTAACCATGCAAGCCCTTTAGATGTCACGCTGCTAGCGAAACTTCGCGGCGGAAGCGGCGTCCGGCAGCTAGGCTGAAATTATGGTGGACGCACTAGGGCTCGAACCTAGGACCCGCTGATTAAGAGTCAGCTGCTCTACCAACTGAGCTATGCGTCCACACCGGCGTTACCGCCTCAGGCAAACTGGCCTGCCCGATTCGCCGCGAGCGCCTCCTATAGCGATTGCAGGCCGCAGGAAAAGCGGTTTCCGTGCCGGATTTCAGGAGTAGGAGCTGCTGCGTTTGCCCCAGCGAGCGACCGCCATGATCGTGCCGATGCAGATCATGTTGGTCATCAGCGACGAGCCTCCATGGCTTACGAAGGGCAGGGGGATACCGACAACCGGCGCAAGGCCCATCACCATCATCAGGTTGATCGCGACGTAAAAGAAAATCGTCGTTGTCATCCCGGCAGCGAGCAGGCGTGAGAAGCGGTCGGGGCTGTTGCGCGCCACGTTCAGACCCCAGCTCAGGACGATGCCAAACACGAGCAGGACGAATAACCCGCCAATCATGCCCCATTCCTCGGCCATGGTGGCGAAGACGAAGTCGGTGTGGGATTCCGGAAGATATTCGAGGTGGCTCTGCGTGCCGTTGCCGAAGCCCTTGCCGAAAAATCCACCTGAACCGATCGCGATTTTGGACTGGGTGATGTGATAGCCCGAACCGAGCGGGTCGCTCTCGGGATCGAGGAAAATCGTTACACGCCGGCGCTGATAATCGTGCAGCATTGCGAAATAGGCGATTGGCGCTGCCACTGCGGTTGCCAGTCCTGCTCCGATGAACCAGCGCAGCGGCAGACCGGCGAGGAAAATCACCACCACGCCGCCGAAACAGATCGCCAGGGCCGTGCCGAGATCGGGCTGGATGATGACGAAGAAGGCCGGCACCGCGAGCAGGGCAGCGGCAGGAACAAGCCCCCGCCAACTGACCGTTAGAGAAGGCGGCAGGGCGTCGAAGAAGCGCGCCAGCACCAATACGATTGCCGGCTTCATCAGTTCTGACGGCTGCAGGGTCATGAAGCCAAGGTCGAGCCAGCGCTGGCTGCCGCCGCCGATCTTGCCGAGCGCCTCGACGAACAGCAACATGATCAGTACCGCAGCATAGACGGGGTAAGCGGCGAATTTGAACCATTCGCGCGGAAACCGCGCCATGATCAGCGCCATGACCAGGAACACGGCGTAGTGCACGGTATGGATTACCGCCCAGGGCCACAAGCTGCCTTGTGCGGCCGAATACAGCACGGCCGAACCGAATATGGTCAGCGCAGTAAGCGGCAGAATTACACGCCATGGCTGCCTCGCGACCGGATCGGGAAGGATCGAGCCGCTCATTGCGCGCGGGTTTCTGTTGTCGACGGGGCAATGCCCGCCGGCGGCGCAGGGATCGTGACCGGTTCTGGCGGCGGAGATGCCGCATCGCTGACAATCGGCTGATGGAGCGCGGCGGCTGCCTCGTCATCCCCGCGAGTTGCATCCTCCTGATTCCGCGCCGGCACTTTGGGCGCAGCGCCGCCATATTGCGCCGCATAGACGCGGTACTTTGCCTCCATCCGCTGCTGCGGGGTGCCGCCCCAGCCGGATTCCATTTCGGTGAGCACTTCCATCGCCTTGGCCGCATCGAACAGGAACGTCATGACGTCGCGGGCTACCGGATAGGCCGCGCTCGATCCGCCGCCGTGCTCGATCACTACCGCACAGGCAAAGCGCGGCTTGTCGAACGGTGCAAAGCAAATGAAATGCCCGTGGTCACGGTGCTTCCACAAGCCGCCCTTGCCGCTGCCGACGCTGAGGCTGACGACCTGCGCTGTGCCGGTCTTGCCGGCCAGCAGCACATCGGGCATCGGCAATTTGGCTCGGCCGGCAGTGCCGGGGCCGTTGACCACATCTTTCATCGCCTGATGGACGTAATCCAGATGTTCCTGGCTGATGCCGAGCGGATCAATCTGGGGCGTGCGATTATCGAACAGCAGGCGCGGCATCAAATTGCGCCCGCTGGCGATACGCGCCGCCATGACCGCCTGCTGCAGCGGATTGACCAGCATATAGCCCTGGCCAATGGTGGCGTTGACCGTGTCGAACACCGCCCAGTCCTTGCCGTATTTGCGCTTCTTCCAGGCCGGATCGGGGACCGTGCCGAAGGATTGCCCGGCAACCGGCAGCGGGAAAGATTGGCCGAGGCCCATCCGCCGCGCCATCAGCGCAATCGGATCCATGCCAATCCGCTGGGCGAAATTATAGAAATAGACGTCGCAGCTTTGATAGATGCCCTTGGCCATGTTGACCGTGCCATGGCCGCGGCGTTGCCAGCAGTGGAACACCCGGTTGCCGACGCGCAATCCGCCGGCGCAGCCAATGGTTTCGTCCGGATCCAGCCCGGCTTCCAGAAACGACAGGGCAACCATCGGCTTGACTGTCGATCCCGGCGGATACAGCCCGCGCAGCACCTTGTTGCGCAGCGGAACATGATCGTCATCCGACAGCATCTTCCATTCAACCCGGCCGATGCCGTCGGCAAACCGGTTCGGATCGAAACTGGGCATCGAGGCGGCGCAGAGGATGTCGCCCGTCAGGCAATCTATCACCACCACCGCGCCCGATTCTGTGCCCAGACGGCGCGCGGCATAGTCTTGCAGCGGTCCGTTGATTGTCAGCTTGATCGGCTTGCCTGGAACGTCGTCGCGGCTATCGAGATCGCGGACGATCTTGCCGCTCGCGGTAACTTCGACGCGCCGTGCGCCGGGTTTGCCGCGCAAATTCTGCTCGAACTGCTTTTCGAGCCCATCCTTGCCGATCTTGAAGCCCGGCGTGACGAGGAGCGGATTCTTCTCGCGCTCATATTCCTCAGCGGACGCCGGGCCGACATAGCCGACGAGGTGGCCGATCGAGGGTCCGGTCGGATAGAAGCGCGAAAATCCGCGCTGGGCGACAACACCGGGCATATCCGGCAGGCGCACGCTGACCGCGGCGAATTCGTCCCATTCCAGCCCCGAGGCGGCTTCTACCGGTTGAAAACCCTCCGATTTGTCGATCTTGTCCTTGAGGTCGCGGAGCTCCACCGCTGTCAGGCTGAGCAGGCGACCAATCTCCCCGACGGTCTTGTCCCGGTCGACCAGCCGGTCGGGGATGATATCGACCCGGAAATCCGCCTTGTTCGAGGCAAGCGGTGCACCATTGCGGTCCAAAATCCAGCCCCGGCGCGGCGGAACCAGCGTCAGATTGACGCGGTTGCTCTCCGCATCGAGATTATATTTCTCGTTCTGGAAAATGGCGATCCAGCCCATCCTTGCCGCCAGCAGCACCCCGATGCCGCCCTGCATCGCGCCAAGCACGGCGCTGCGGCGGTCGAAACTGTTCTTCAGTGTGCCGATACTGACCAGCCGGCGTGCAGCAGCCATCAATTCGCATCCACTAGCGGCATCAACCTCAGTCTATCGAGCGCTGCGGCCAGTCGGCCGATAACGGGAAACAGCAGCATCGCCGAAAGTACCTGGGGAATCAGCACCGACAGCTTCGCTGCTCCGCCCGCCGCATTGGCGATCGCCAGCGCTGCTACCAGATAGGCGCAAAGCAGCCCGGTGGAAACCAGCCAATCGAGCAAAAAATTGCGCCACGGAAAACGGATTTCGATGATCTCAAGGACGATCATCAACGCGGACCAGAGCAATATTGCGCTGCCGAACGGCTGTCCGCTGTAGATATCATCGAACGCCCCCAGCGGCAGGCCGATCCAGATGGGCAGGATGCCCGGGCGCAGTTGGCGCCAGGTAAGCAGCAGCATCAGCCCGAACGGCGGCATCACTGGTGCCGAGGCGATCAGCGGGAAGGTCGGGAGGAGCGAGCCCAGCATGATCGACAGCCACGGCAATGAAACCGCCAGCACGGGCGAGGGCGCGCGGTTGATGCGCTTACGGAAGCGATTGACGATGGGGCGCGCCAGGCGGGGCGGCGCCATCAGGGCTGCTCCGCTGGAGCTGATGTGGCGCCAGGGCGGGGTTGCTGGGCCTCAGGCGCCCAGACAGGTTCGACGGCGACGTATTCACTGGCCGAAGGATCGCTGAGCAGCCTGCCCAGCGCGCCATCGCGAGTCAGCGAGCCGACCACGGCAATTGCCGTGCCGGGGCGGAACAGTCCGCCCGAGCCCGACGTCACGAAGGTATCTCCCGGCTTCAGGGGGTTGATACCGAGGCTGATCAGCCGAATTTGCAAGGTACCGTCCGAGCGCCCCTGAGCAAAGGCCGGTATGCCATCGCTCGCGCGGCGCACCGGAACGACGCTTTCCGGATCGGTCACCAGCAAGACGCGCGACGTCGCATTGCCGACTTCGAGCACGCGGCCGACCAGACCCAGCGGCGAGCGTACCGGCATACCGACGACGATACCGTCCTTCGCTCCCGCCGATAGGGTGCCGAAGCGGCGCGTACTCGACGATGTCGAGCTGATCAGCCGCGCGTAGGTTACCGGACGAGCGTCGCTGTCATTAAGGCCGAGCAGCATCTTGAGTCGGCGGTTTTCCTCCGCTTGCGCCTTGGCTTCGACAAGCTGGACCTTGGCCGCCTCGATCTCGCGCCTGAGCCTGGCATTCTGCCGCGCCGCGGCGAAATAGCCGCTAACAGTTTCGAAAAAGCCCAGGCTGCCGATTCGCGCCGTGCTGGCCGCCCGGCCGACCGGTGCTACGGCATCGCTGCCCCAGCCTCGCAGCCAGGAAAACGCGGTGGGGTTGGCAAGGGAAATCAGCAGCAGGGCGGCGCCGATCAGCGCGCCGGCAGCGCCGGCAAGATATGCGAAGAATGTGGTATACTGCGCCCTGCGGGAATAGCCGGGGCGCCGGTTCGGCGGCGCCATGCGGTGCCTTCTCCCTCCTGCGGCGGCGCTCCGGTGAGGGAGGGTGCCGCCGGTTGTCCCACGCTCAGGCGGTCATCAACACGCCGCGATAGATCGGATCTTCCATCGCCCGGCCTGTGCCAAGGGCGACGCAGGACAGGGGATCCTCGGCGATGCTGACGGGAAGGCCGGTCTCCTCTCGCAAATAATCGTCGAGGCCCTTGATCAGCGCGCCGCCGCCGGTCAGGACGATGCCCTGATCGACGATGTCGGCGGCGAGTTCGGGCGCGGTGTTTTCCAAGGCGATGCGCACACCCTCGATGATGGCGCCGATCGGCTCCGACAGGGCCTCGGCAATGTTGGCCTGGGTGATGGTGATTTCCTTGGGCACACCGTTGACCAGATCGCGGCCCTTGATGTGAATGGTCTCGCCGATGCCGTCGGCGGGCACGGTGGCGATGCCGTATTCCTTCTTGATCCGCTCCGCCGTGGCTTCGCCGATCAGCAGATTGTGGTGGCGGCGGACATAGCTGACGATGGCCTCGTCCATCTTGTCACCGCCGACCCGCACCGAGGTGGTGTAGGCCAGGCCGCGCAACGATAGCACGGCGACTTCAGTGGTGCCGCCGCCGATATCCACCACCATCGAGCCCACCGGTTCGGTGACCGGCATATCGGCGCCGATCGCGGCGGCCATCGGCTCAAGGATCAAATGGACTTCGCTGGCGCCGGCGTTGGAAGCCGCATCGCGGATCGCCCGGCGTTCGACCGAAGTTGAGCCTGAAGGTACGCAGATGACGATCTCGGGATAACGCAGGAAGCTTTTCTTGCCATGGACCTTGCGGATGAAGTGCTTGATCATTTCCTCGGCAATTTCGATATCGGCGATGACGCCGTCGCGTAAGGGGCGGATCGCTTCAATGTTGTCCGGCGTCTTGCCCATCATCATCTTGGCGTCGTCGCCTACCGCCTTGACCCGCTTGACGCCGTTGATCGTCTCGATCGCCACGACCGACGGCTCGTTCAGCACGATCCCGCGCCCCTGGACATAGACCAGGGTGTTCGCCGTGCCGAGGTCAATCGCCATATTCTGCGTACCGAACCGGAAGAATCGCGCCCATCGGTTTGCCATTGAAAAATTCCGTAAGCTGGCCGGACACTTACCGCGCATGTACGCGGCAGCGGAAAACCGGCGGAGTTGGCGAAGAACGCGGCTGCTTAACCCAAGCCTTGGGGAAAGGCCAAAAATTTGTAGCACTTAAGCGGGTTATCCCCGGCTCTTGTCTCGAATTAATGGCACTTCACCGCTAAGGGATAGACATGGCCACTATTCGCCGACTCCCTGAAAATTTGATTAACCGCATCGCGGCCGGGGAAGTGGTGGAACGGCCGGCCTCTGCGCTGAAGGAACTGGTCGAAAATTCGATTGACGCTGGTGCCGCAAATATCGCCGTGAGGCTCGCAAATGGCGGGCTCGATCTGGTCGAAGTGACCGACGACGGTTGCGGCATGGCGCCGCCGGAAATTGCCATGGCGCTTGAACGCCATGCCACCTCGAAGCTGCCCGACGAGCATATCGAGCAGGTTTCGACGCTTGGTTTCCGCGGGGAGGCGCTGCCATCGATCGCCAGTGTCGCCAGACTGACCATCGAGAGCCGGGTAAGGGGGCAAGAGGAAGGCTGGCGCTGCGTGGTCGATCATGGCGCGTTTGGGGGAGAGGGGCCCGCCGCGCTGCCGCCGGGCACCCGCATCCGCATCGAGCAGCTGTTCGAGCGCATTCCGGCACGCCGCAAGTTTCTGCGCGGGGTCCGCTCCGAATATGCCGCCTGTCTCGATGTCGTTCGCCGTCTCGCCATGGCCCGGCCGGAGATCGGCTTCACCCTGGAGCACGACGGCCGGCGCGTTCTTGCAGTGCAGCCCGGCGAGGCGCTCGCCCAGCGCGTGTCGCGCATAGTCGCGCGCGAACTCGCGGAGGACGGGGTAGCCATCGATGTCGATCGCGGTGCGGCGCGACTGACCGGAGTCGCCGGCCTCCCGACGTTCAACCGGGGCGTGGCCGATCACCAGTTTCTGTTCGTCAACGGCCGGCCGGTGAAGGACCGCCTGCTGATCGGCGCGGTGCGCGGCGCCTATGCCGGCATGCTGGCGCGCGACCGGCATGCCGTGCTGGCGCTGTTCATCGAGCTGCCGCCGGAGGAGGTCGACGTCAACGTCCACCCGGCCAAGACCGAGGTGCGGTTCCGCGATCCGGCCTTCGTGCGCGGGCTGATCGTCGGGGGCCTGCGCCACGCCCTCGACAGCGCGGGTCAGCGCAGCGCACAGTCACCGTCCGCCTCGGCCATGGCGCACTGGCAGGCGGAACCGATTGCGCCCGCACGCGAACCCACGTTGCAATCGCTGTTCGCCCGCGAATATTCGGTGCCGCAGGCCCGGGTCAGAGAGGCAGGGCAGGCGTTTGCCGGTTTCGGGCGGAGCTATGAAGCGGAAATCTTGGCACCGCCCTCGGGCCGGGCCGAAGCCGCGCAGGAGGCTCCCGCCGAGGCTGGACGCTATCCCCTCGGCATCGCGCGCGGGCAGGTGGCGCAAACCTATATCGTCGCGGAAACGGCGGACGGCCTCGTGCTGGTCGACCAGCATGCCGCGCATGAGCGGCTGGTGCTGGAGCGATTGCGCGCCGCCGGGGCCCGAGACAGCGCCGCCGCGGCGCAAGCGCTGCTGCTGCCCGAGGTTGTCGAACTGGATGAACCCGGCTGCGACCGGCTGGAGGAACGCGCCGCACAGCTGGCCGACTACGGCCTCGCGATCGAACGCTTCGGCCCCACCGCGATGCTGGTCCGCGCAGTGCCCTCGGCGCTGGCGCAGGGCGATGTCCCGGCGCTGGTGCGCGATATTGCCGACGATCTCGAACAGAACGGTGACGCATTGCTGCTCGGCGAGCGGCTTGATCATGTGCTGGCGACGATGGCCTGCCACGGCTCGGTACGTGCCGGCCGGACGCTCTCCGTCGCCGAAATGAATGCGCTGTTGCGCGAGATGGAACGCACGCCGCGATCGGGCCAATGCAACCATGGGCGCCCTACGTGGGTTATGCTCAGGCATGATGACATCGAAAAACTGTTCGGCAGGCGATAGCGCCGGTTTCAAACTGGCGCTGGGGTTTGGCCTGCTGGTGGCCGGATGCCGGTACGACGACCAGCCAACGTCGCGTAAAATGAACGATGAGCGCGCGGTGGCGATGGTCGAGGCGGCGCAGTCGGAACTCCCGCCCCGCCGCACGTTGCAGCCCCAGCCTCTGCCTTCCCCCATGAGCCACGTGTCAGGCACTCCGGGTGCTGGCTGCGCCTTCAGCCTGGGTGAGAATCCCAAGGATCCGATTTTCCGTGCCGGTCCCACGCGCGGCCAGGTTAAGATCGAGGGTGTGCTGGTGGGCTTGTCAGCCGACAGCGGCAGTCTGGAAGTGACACCCGGCCTGCGCCAGCAATATGACGGCAAGCAGATCTCGCTGGAGGTCGCGCGCGACGCCAATGATACGACGAATGTTGCGCGGGGCACTCGCTGGCCGGCCAAGCTCACCATTCGCGACAAGTACGAACGCGCGGTTTATTTCGGAGTGGGCACGATGAACTGCGAATCATAGATCGCCGCGCACCCGGATCAGATTGATCGCGATGAAGCTCACCACAACCTCGTCGTGCTGGTTGCGCAGTTTCAGCCTGCTCCGGTAACTGCCCATTTCCGGGCGTGAGCGGCT
>JANMCD010000243.1:0-13403 GCA_031360905.1 Novosphingobium sp. | reverse complement strand
CCATGCTCCCGGCCATAGATCGCGACCTTCCAGTTCGGCCCGCGCATCAGGGTCACCATAGGGATGATGTTAGTGCACTGGGTGCACTAGTGCAAGGATGGAACATCGCCTGTGGCCGCCCGGTCGCCAATATCCGTCTGTTCTTAATCGCCCGCCTGATGCCCTCGCCTGCGGTGCGCGCCCAACTCAGGGTGATCGAGGTAAAGCCGGAGGTCGCCGGGAATACTAATCGTTCCGTATAAGAGTAAAACCATTGATTTCTGCAAGAAGCAGGGGGCTTCCATTAGAAGGCCATGAATGTATGACGATGGCATGGGCACCTTCCACTCGCTGGCCTACTTCAATGCGTTTTCCAATCCAATTTGATGAAGCGCGATCGGTCGGTAGAATCATATCAAATGATATTGGAAAATCTATGTACTTTCCTACAATCGATACGTGTTCACCATCGCATAGTTCATAATCAAACATTGGTGTATAAGTCTGCTTGATAAAATTATCTTCAATTAATTTTGGATTAAAAATATGACTGAAGATTGATAATTCAAACGCTTTTCCTACCTTTGGAAGTGGAAAGGCTAACTTTTTGCACTTAAACTTGCGAGATGGCACAATATTGTGCAAGTGACTCGTTGGAAATGTTATGGAGGCAACTTTCGAAATATTCCCCTTTCTTAGGGCTGACCTTTTCCATCGATGAAATGGCGCATTTCCAGCGAAGCCATCTGACTGCATTTTCTCCCAATATGTTCTTGTTATGCTGAATTGGGAGTCCATGCCATCATTGTTTGTTCCTCGAGGGTGCAAACTTAGCTTCATGATCCCACTTAAACCTACAACTGCAACGTAAAAGCTACCGTTACTCTCCCAGATTATCCAATCGGATGAGCGCTGTCGATTTTCAGAATCGATCACATGGAAGCGAATTTTTTCGTCACCCAGGAAGTTCGAAATCTCGTCAGACACGTTCTCGCTCGAAATGCTCACCGCGCCCCCAAATCCCCCATTCCCACCGTCCCGCGCGCCATTTCCAGCATGCGGTCCAGGCTCTGTTTCGCCGCCAAAATCAACCCAACTCCACCCGCACGGTCCGCCCCACAGCCGCAGCCGCCCGGCGCAATGTCGCCAAGGTAACAGACGGATTGGCCGGATCGAGCAGCCGGTCCAATTGCCGCCGGTCGGTCTGCATCCGCGCGGCCATCGCGGTTTTGGTCAGGCCCTGTGCCTTCATCGCGGCGCGCAGCTGGTCGGCGATGATTTCCTTGATCGCGTCTTCCTCGCAACCCGCCAGCAAGCCCTCGCCGTCGAGAAACTCATCGAATGTTTCGTCGCTGATCCGCGCTTTGTCCGCCCGTTCCATCAATCCAGTTCCTTCCAGCGCTGCAATGCCAGTTCGATTTCGTGCGGCGGGGTCTTCTGCGTCTTCTTCACAAAACCATGCAGCAGGACCATCTCGCCATTCACCATGGAAAACAGAACTCGCGCGATACGCCCCGAACTAATGCCGCTCCGCACTTTCCACAATCCGCGCCCAAGCGGCCGACAATAGGGCATTCCGATCGGCCAGCCGAACTCGACCTTCTGAATGTCCTTGCCTATCGCCCGCCGATCTTCCGCACCGAGACTCAAGATCCACTCACGCACCGGCATCTTGCCATTTTCCGCAGCAAAAAACCGCGCCGCCACCTTCTTCGACCAGTCAATGGTCACGCGAGGAATGTGTCAAAATTGACGCTATTTGTCAAGGCAATCATCGAGCCCCCAGATCCCCCATCCCCACTGTCCCGCTCGCCATCTCCATCATCCGGTCCAAACTCTTCTTCGCGCGCAGCCGCAGCCCTTCCTCGATCTCGATCCTGGGCTGCAAATCGCGCAGCGCCACGTACAGCTTCTCCAGCGTGTTGAGCGCCATATAGGGGCAGATGTTGCAGTTGCAGTTGCCGTCGGCGCCCGGCGCGCCGATGAACTGCTTGCCGGGCAGCGCTTTTTGCATTTGGTGGATGATGTGCGGCTCGGTGGCGACGATCAGGGTGTCGCCGGGGAAGGTCTTGGCGAAGGACAGGATGCCGCTGGTCGAGCCGACGTAATCGGCGTGGTCGATAATCGCCGGCGGGCATTCGGGGTGCGCGGCGACCGGCGCGCCGGGGTGCCGGGCTTTCAGTTTCAGCAGCTCGGTCTCGCTGAACGCCTCATGGACGATGCACACCCCCGGCCACAGCAGCATCTCGCGGTCGAACTTGCGGGACAGATAGCCGCCGAGGTGGCGGTCCGGCCCGAAGATGATCTTCTGCTCAGCTGGGATCTGGGCGAGGATCGATTCGGCGCTCGACGAGGTGACGATGATGTCGCTGAGCGCCTTCACCTCGGTCGAGCAGTTGATATAGGTCAGCGCGATATGATCGGGATGTGCCTCGCGAAAGGCCCTGAACTTGTCGGGCGGGCAGGAGTCTTCAAGGGAACACCCGGCGTCCATGTCGGGCAGCACGACGATCTTTTCCGGGGACAGGATCTTGGCGGTGTCGGCCATGAACCGCACGCCGCAAAACGCGATCACCTCGGCGCTGGTCGCGGCGGCCTTGCGGCTGAGCTCCAGACTGTCGCCAACGAAATCGGCGAGGTCCTGGATTTCCGGCTTCTGGTAATAATGCGCCAGAATGATCGCGTTGCGGTCCTTGCGCAGCCGGTCGATCTCCGCGCGGACGTCGACGCCGGACAGGTTGGCGGTGAGGGCGGTCATGGTACTTCCTTATCTCCGTCGAAACGCGCGCAAGGACAGGTGTGTCATGCCGCGATAGTCCACAGTTCACTTTGAGGCTTGCCGTCCCGCCTGACCTGCCCCTTGCTTTCAAGGTCGATCAGATGCGCTTGCACCGATCGGCCCGCAGCCGGCCAGAGCTGCCGGTCGACGCTTTTGTACATGGTCGGCACCATCGCCTCGATCGAGCCGACGCCGTTCTCAAGGAGCCGCAGGATCTGGTTCTCGCGCTGGCGGCGGTGGCCGATCAAGCCGCGCACCAGCTGGCGGGGGTTCTCGACCGCCGGGCCATGCGCCGGGTAATAGACCCGGTCCTCGCGGGTCTGGAGCAAGGCCAGGCTGGCCATATAGGCGGTCATGTCGCCATCGGGCGGCGAGACCACGGTGGTCGACCAGCCCATGACATGATCGCCGGTGAACAGCGCGCCGGATTGCGCCAGCGCGTAGCACAGATGGTTGGAAGTGTGGCCCGGCGTGGCGACGGCGGTGAGCGTCCAGCCGTCCCCCGTCAACTGCTCGCCATCCACCAGCACATGCTCCGGCGCGTATGTCGGATCGAAGGCGGCATCCGAACGGGGGCCATCGTCGGTCAGCGACAAGGGCGCGCAGCCGATGATCGGCGCGCCGGTCGCCGCGGCGAGCGGCACGGCGGCCGGGGAGTGATCGCGGTGGGTGTGGGTGCAGACAATCGCGGTGACCCGCGCGCCGCCGATCCCGGCGATCAGCGCGGCGATATGGTCGGCCTCGTCCGGACCGGGATCGATCACCGCGACTTCGCCGGCATTTCCGACGATGTAGCTCTGGGTTCCGGTAAAGGTGAAAGCCGAAGGGTTGCCGGCGAGCACGCGGCGCACCAGCGGTTCGGTCTGTTCGGCAAGGGCGGTCGGCCATGGGCGAGAGGGGAATTCCATGGGATAGGATATGGACGTCATGGGCCGTTCCGCCAAGTCCCAACCACCCAGTAACTTGTCTCGACTCTCTCCTGCAGTAACGGCACAAACGGCGCTGGGAGATCCTATGAATCCGCGCGGTGAACTCATTCTTGTCCTTGACGCCGGCACCACCTCCACCCGCGCGATGGTGTTCGATCCCAGCGGGAGCCTGCGCGCTTCGGCGCAGCGGGAACTCGCGCAGCATTATCCGCAAGCCGGCTGGGTCGAGCACGACGCCGGAGAAATCTGGCAATCGACGCTGGCCTGCGCCCGCAAGGCGATGAGCGACGCCGGCGGAGCGGACCGTATCGCCTGCCTCGGCATCACCAACCAGCGCGAAACCGTGATCGCCTGGGACAACGCCAGCGGCGAGCCGCTCCACCGCGCGCTGGTCTGGCAGGACCGGCGCACCGCGGATGCCTGCGCCGCGCTGCGCGAGGCTGGCCACGAGCCGGCAGTGCAGGCAGCGACCGGGCTGCTGCTCGATCCCTATTTCTCGGCGACCAAGATGCGCTGGCTGCTGGGCAATGCGCCTGCCGTGCGGGACGCGGAACAGTCCGGCCAGCTGGCCCTGGGTACAGTGGAAAGCTGGCTGGTCGCGAAGCTGACCGGCGGTCTGCGCATCACCGATGCCGCCAATGCCAGCCGCACCAGCCTGCTGCCGCTCGCCGCTGCGGGCTTCGACCACGGGCTGTGCGAATTGTTCGGTGTGCCGCACCCGGCGCTGGCGGAAGTGGTCGATAACGCCGGTGACTTTGGCATGACCCTGCCCGAATGGTTCGGAACATCGATCCCGATCACTGGCCTTGTCGGCGACCAGCAATCGGCGACCATCGGCCAGGGCTGCCTGTCGCCCGGCGAATGCAAGGCGACCTTTGGCACCGGCGCTTTCGTGCTCGCCAACATGGGCGCCGCAATCCCGCAGTCGCGCCACCGGCTGCTCGGCACGGTGCTGGTGCAGCTGCACGGCAAGCGCCAGTTCGCCCTCGAAGGTTCGGTCTTCACCGCCGGAAGCCTGATCCAGTGGCTGCGCGATGCAGTCGGGCTCATCGCCAGCGCCGGCGAGTGCGAAGCGCTCGCCCGGTCGGTGCCGGACAGTGGCGGCGTGATCGTCGTGCCGGCGCTGTCCGGGCTTGGCGCGCCGCACTGGAAGCCGGAGGCCCGCGCGTCGATCAGCGGCCTGAGCTTTGCCAGCACCCGCGCCCATATCGTTCGCGCAGCGCTCGAAGCCATGGCCCTGCAGACCCACGACCTAGCCCGTGCTTTCGCCGGCGACGGCGCGCCCTGGACGTCGCTACGGATCGACGGCGGCATGAGCGCCAACGACTGGATCGCGCAGAATCTCGCCGATATGCTGGCGCTGGAGGTCGAACGACCCGACTTCGTCGAGACGACGGCGCTGGGTGCGGCGATGCTGGCCGGGCTTGGCGCCGGGCTGTTCGCCTCGCTGGAGGAAGCCGCTGCGGACATGCGCGGGCCGGTCAGCCGGTTCGTAACGGTGCTGGGCGCCGCGCAGCGGACAGCCCTGCTGGAGGCTTGGCACAAGGCGCTTGCCCGACTTTGAATTCTCGCTTGTGAGTTCAGCCTACCCGCTGCACGGCGTCCGTGCTGCCTATCCGTTCGTGCAGGCGCGCGACCGCGCTGGGAGCCAGGGTCTCACTGTCCCGCCAGCCACGCTCGAGCCGTTGCAGGCGTTCATAGAACCGCTCGGTCAAGCAGATAAGTTCACGCCGCTCGGCATCGATCAGCCGCAGTTGATCACTGTCTGGTGCAAAGGAATCTGGTGACAAATTGCCATAGCGGCGCAGCTGGAATTCTGAGACTTCGCCCTTGAAATAAGCGCGATGGTTCAGCAGCCAGGCTAGCGCGTGCATCATCCGTGTGATTGTCCGCAAAGATTCGCTCGAAACCGCCACCCCCGCCAAATCACCGTGCGATGTACCCTGCTCACCGTGTTCCGGCATGGCGAAGGCTGCGCGCACCTCGTCCGACAGGACCAGCGCCTCGCGATAGAGACTCTCGACAATGCGAGGGTTGATGGTGAGCGCTTGCGCCATAGGCAAATCAGTTAGTCTGTCGATAACCAGCGCGGCAACTGTCCAATCGCCCAACCGGTGCACAAAATCAGGACTGTCCGAAACCGGGACGGTCCTCAGCCCGCCTGCACCCGTGTCAGGCAAGGATGTCGGGAATTAGATAATCCTCGATCTGGGCGATCTGATCCTTCAGCCTGAGCTTGCGCTTCTTTAGCCGGGCAATCTGCAGCTGGTCGGTCATTACCGTGGACGATAAGGCATCAATCGCCGCATCGAGATCGCGGTGCTCTATCCTGAGCACCTCAAGACGCCTGCGCATATCATCTTCGTTCACGCCGCCATCCCTGAATTATCTGCCGCAAGTCGTCGGTGTTTCGGCGCGATGCGGGGCGGCTTACCGCAGCCACGGCGTCCTCCACCGAAATGCGCTGATTAGCCACTTCGCAAGATAGATGGTTTATGCTTTGATGACAATCGCGTCGGGCCCGAAAGCCGAGTCGGCTTGAAGGTTCGGCCTGTCAAAGGAGGACCACCGATGGAAACTTCGCACGTCAGCGCCTTACAGCTCAAGCATGCCGGCCTTGAACGCCGAATCGATGAAGAATTGAGCCGCCCTCTGCCTGACCCAGCGATGCTCCAGCAACTCAAGAAACGAAAGCTGCGGATCAAGGAGCTGATCACGCACATTTAAGCTCGTAGCGCCGGTAATCTATCGGGTTCAGCGGGACGCGCGTTCCCAAAGCATTTGCTTTGGGCTAGGGAAGGCGGATGCCGACAACAGCCGCCCCATCAGCGTCCCGGACGATCCTTACTCAGCTCCACGATGTCATGGCATCGCGAAGTGCCGCGCAGGCCAAGCTCAACCGCGTGGTGGAAGTGATTGGCGGCGGCCTGAATAGCGAGGTCTGTTCAATATACCTGCTGCGCGAAGGCATGCTCGAACTCTTCGCCACCCGCGGGCTTGAACAAAGCGCGGTGCACATGACGCGCATGGCGTTGGGTGAAGGCCTTGTCGGTATCATCGCCGGCAATGTCGAAACGCTCAACCTTGCCGAAGCCACGGCCCACCCGGATTTCTCGTATCGCCCTGAAACCGGCGAGGAAAAATATCATTCCTTCGCCGGGGTGCCGATTGTCCGGCGTGAGCGTGCGGCGGGCGTGCTTTGCGTCCAGCATATCGATTCCCGCCGCTATGAAGAGGTCGAGATCGAGACGCTGCAGACCGTGGCCATGGTCCTGTCGGAGCTGATCGAAAACGCCGGCCTGGTCGACGAGGACGACATCCACGGACTCCCGGCGACGCTGAGCGGGCCGCAGCGGCTGACCGGGCTGCAATTGGTCAAGGGACTGGCCAGCGGCGCAGCCGTATTCCATCAGCCGCGGGTCACGATCGAGCATGTCATGGCCGAGGACACCGAGGCCGAGCGCCAGCGCGTCTTCCTGGCCTTCGACAAGATGCGCGAGCAGATCGACCGCATGGCGGGCCAGGCCGAATTCGGGGTCGGCGGTGAGCACGAGGAGGTGCTCGAAACCTACAAGATGTTCGCTTATGACGAAGGCTGGGCCAGGCGGATCAATGAGGCGATCGATTCTGGCCTTACCGCCGAAGCCGCGATCGAACGCGTGCAGCAGCGCACCCGCATGCGCATGCGTCAGATCGACGATCCGCTGCTCGCCGACCGGATGCACGACCTTGAGGATCTGTCCAACCGGTTGCTGCGGACAGTTTCGGGCCAACTCGGCACCGCCGCCTCGCAGGGGCTGCGCACGGACACCATCCTGATAGCCCGCAATCTCGGCCCGGCCGAATTGCTCGAATATGACAAGCGGCGGCTCAAGGGAGTGATCCTGGAGGAGGGCTCGCTGACCTCGCATGTCGTAATCGTTGCGCGGGCTATGGGCGTACCGGTGCTGGGCCGGGTGCGCGGCCTGCGCGGCGTATTGCGCGACGGCGACCCGCTGCTGCTCGATGCAACCCAGGGCACTGCCACCGTTCGTCCCGCGCCGGGGATGATCGCCGCGTTCGACGCGCGCTTCGCCAAGAGCCGCGAGCGTCAGGCCACCTTTGCCGCCATGCGCGACGTAGAACCCTTCACCCTCGACGGTACCCGCATCAAGGTGATGATCAACGCCGGGCTGCGCGACGATATGCCGAACCTCAGCCTGACCGGCGCTGATGGCATCGGTCTGTTCCGCACCGAGTTCCAGTTCCTGGTTGCGGCGACGCTGCCGTCGCGCGAACGCCAGACCCGACTTTACCGCGATGTGCTCGATGCCGCCGGCGACAAGCCTGTGGTGTTCCGCACCGTCGATATCGGCGGCGACAAGATGCTGCCTTATCTGCGCCACGACAACGGCAGCGGCGAAGAGAACCCGGCGATGGGATGGCGGGCCCTGCGGCTGGCGCTGGAACGCGGGGGGCTGCTCAAGGTCCAGGCGCGCGCGCTGCTGGAAGCGGCGGCCAACCGCACGCTCAACGTGATGTTCCCGATGGTGTCGGAACCTTGGGAATTCGATGCTGCGAAAGCTGTGTTCGAAGGTCAGCTCCAGTTTCTCAAGACGCAGAAGAAGCAACTTCCCTCGCTGATCCGCTACGGCGCCATGCTGGAAGTGCCCTCGCTCGCCGAACAGCTTGACGTGCTTGCCCCCAAATTGTCGTTCCTGTCGATCGGCACCAACGACCTGACCCAGTTCCTGTTCGCCGCCGACCGCGCTAACCCTAAGCTTGCCGAACGTTACGACTGGATCAGCCCGTCGATCCTGCGCTTCCTGAAGCGCGTACTGACCTCGCTGGATGGCCACGCCATCGATATCGCGGTATGCGGCGAGATGGGCGGCCGCCAGCTCGAGGCGCTGGCCTTGATCGGACTTGGCATCCGCCGCCTTTCCATAACCCCTGCTGCGGTCGGACCGATCAAGGAGCTGGTGTGCCGGATTGACCTGCGCGAAATTACCGAGGCGATGACCGGCTGGCTCGCTTCGCCGCCGCACGATATGCGCACCGAACTCATCAACTGGGCGCTCGCACGCAACATTCCAGTCGATTGATCCGCCAATCGCCACGATTCGCCGTGGCTTCCCCGCCCGCAAAGCACCGTCCGGCGCTAAATGGCGAAGTAAGAACATGTTAGCGTTGACTTTGACGGACTGCACGTTTCTGTCCCGCATGGGTTGCCAAAAAAAAGCGGATGGCGAGCAGGACTGATATGGCGGAACGGGACGAACAATTTTCCGAATTGCAGCTTGATCTCGCTGGCACGCGCCTGCGCCGGGCGCGGGAGGCGGCTGGAATGAGCCGCAGCGACATCGCCGCTATTACCAAGATTGCGGAACGTCATCTGGCGTCGATCGAGGCCGACAACTTCGGCGCACTTGCCAGCCGGGCTTATGCCGTCGGCTTTTCGCGGAACTACGCCCGTGCCGTCGGGCTCGACGAACAGGACATCGCTCAATCGGTGCGCAACCAGCTAGATGGGCTGGATGCCGCCGCAAACGGCCAGCAGCCGTTGCCCTTCGAACCTGGCGATCCGGCGCGGGTGCCAACTTCGCGAACGGCGTGGGTGGCAGCGCTCGGCGCCTTCGCGGTGGTCGCGGCTTTCGGTGCCGTGTGGCGCAACTACTACGCGCCCGCTGTCTCCCTGCCCGATCTCGCAACCGTCCAGCCGATTGCGGCGGCCCCTGCCAAGCCGGTGCCGATTATACCTGCCGCGATGCAGGGACCAGTGGTGTTTACCGCGCTCGACAAAGCTGTCTGGGTCAAGGTTTACGACGATGCCGGGCAACAGCTGATGCAGAAGGAAATGGTGCAGGGCGAAACCTATACGCTTCCTGAAACAGCCAGCGGACCGATGATCGCGACCGCCCGGCCGGATGCGCTGCAAGTCAGCGTCGGGGGGCGGGCGGTGCCGAAGCTGTCCGACGGACGAGGGGCGCTGAAGGATGTTCCAATCAGCGCTGCGGCGCTACTGGCGCGGCCGGTGGCGGCCCCCCAGACCGACGCCTTGAGCCAGCCCGGCGCAGCTACGGTGGCGCCGCCGCAGACGCTGATGCGAAGCAATGGTCCGCAGCGCGATGCGGCGCCGGTGCGACAGGAAACCGGGGCGGTCACAGCCGGTTCACCTCCGTCGCTCCCGCCGGCGACATCCGCCGAACCGCGCGCAACTGCTCCGCAGGCACCGCAGTCTTCCACCGTTTCGCAGTAGGCCCGGCTCGACAGATGGGCGGCGCTGCGGCAATCAACGCGGCGGTTTCAACGCCTGTTTGGGTCGCGCGATTCTGGTAAGGTGGAGCGGAGTGGCGATGAAGTATGTGTTCGGTGGTCTTCGCAGTGCGCTGACGGGGGCAGCGCCAGCCCTGGTGCTGGTCCTCGCCGGCATAGGCGTTCCTGCCTATGGTCAGGACGATTCTCCCGACGCCCGGGTGCGGCGAATGGAAGCGGAAATCCGGGCGCTTCAGCGCAAGGTGTTCCCCGATGCCGAAGGTAAACTCTTCGCCCCCGAAATCACCCCTACCGCCGTCCCGAGCGCCAGTCCCGGCGGGCAAGCAGCCGCGTCCCCGGTGACGGATCTGATGGCGCGGCTGGATTCGGTCGAGGCCCAGCTCAGGCGGCTGACCTCGCAAGGGGAAGAGAACGCCAACAAGGTCGCCCTGCTGGAAGCGCGGCTGCCCCCTCCCAGCCCGGTGCCAGCGGCTGCCGCTGCCGCTGCCATCGATCCTGCTCCCGCCCCGGCTGCCAGCCCTGCTCCGGCTCTTGCGCCCGGTGCGGCCCCCTCGGCAGCCAGCGCCAATCTTTCGGCGATGACGAGCGGCGCATCCGCGCCCAAGCCTGCGCTGACGCCGGTCGCCACGGTCACGCCGCGCCCGGCCGCTGCGCCGCGTGCGGCGGCAGTGGCAACGCCGGCCGCCAAACCCGCCACCAGTGCCGCGCCCTCGGCCCAGCGGCTCGCGGCGGTGCGAGCGATCGCCAAGCCGCAGTCGCTCGATCCGGGCGATGACGAATACAGCTACGGCTTCCGCCTGTGGGAGGCAAAATTCTTCCCCGAAGCGCAGCAGCAGCTCAAGCTGTCGATTGATCGCTACCCGAAGCTCGCCAAGATGAGCTTTGCCCGCAATCTGCTCGGCCGCGCCTATCTTGACGATGGCAAGCCGCGCGAGGCGGCGGTCTGGTTCCTGCAGAATTATCAGGCCAACAAGGCCGGCGAACGGGCCAGCGACAGCCTGCTCTATCTTGCCGAATCGATGCGCCAGCTCAAGGACACCAACCGCGCCTGCATTGCGCTGGGCGAATTCGCCGCGAACTATCCGCGCGAAGCGGCCGGGCGGCTGAAGGCGCAGTATGATCTCACCCGCGCCGGAGTGAAATGCAATTGATCGGCCGCCTGCCCCCGACCCGCTGCTGATCCTGCGCTTCGCCGGGGATTGCGACGGGCTCTGGCCGGAGGGGCGGACAGCATCTTCGGCGAAAATGGGGCTGGCGGTTTCGGGCGGGCCGGACAGTCTGGCCCTGCTCCTGCTGGCCAATGCCGCGTTTGCCGGACGGGTGGAGGTGGCAACCGTCGATCACGGATTGCGTGCCGAAAATGCGGACGAGGCGGCTGTGGTGGCGCACATCTGCCGGGAGATGGGCGTCGAACACCGCGTCCTGCGGGTCGAAGTCGCGGCGGGCAATCTCCAGGCCGAGGCCCGCATTGCCCGCTATACCGCGCTGGCCGGATGGCTGGAGGAGCGAAAACTCGCCGCCCTGGCGACCGCGCATCACGGCGACGACCAGGCCGAAACCCTGCTACTCAGGCTTAACCGGGGAAGCGGCGTTGCCGGGCTGGCCGGCGTCAGGGCGCGGGGAATAGTGCCCGGCACGGTGATCCCATTGCTGCGCCCGCTACTCGGCTGGCGGCGCGGCGAGCTGGCGGATATTGTCGCGGCGGCTGGGCTCGCCCCCGCACAGGACCCGAGCAACACCGACGACCGCTTCGACCGCGCCCGGCTGCGCAAGGTGCTTGCCCGGGCGGACTGGCTCGATATCCCCGCGCTTGCCGCCAGCGCCGCGCATCTCGCCGACGCCGATGCCGCCCTCGACTGGGCAGCCCGGCGCGAGTGGGCAGAGACGGTAAGCGTCGAGGGCCTTGGCATCACCTACAAACCTCGCGCGCCCCGCGCTGTAGCGCTGCGGGTGGTCGCCCGGATCGTGCGGGAACTGGGTGGCGATATCCCGCGCGGCAGCGCCGTAGCGCGGCTGTTCGATGCGCTGCTGGCCGGCCGGCCGGGCTCGCTCGGCAGCTTGGTCGCACGCCCTACCCACGGCGGCTGGCGCTTCATGCGGGCGCCCAAGCGGCGGGGTTAGGAGCTGACCAGTGAATCCCCCACGCCCACCGTCTTGCCGCGAGTAATGAACACCCGGTCGCCCAGACTGGTGGTCTCGAACACCTTCTTGGCAAAGGCTTCGGGCATGCCGATGCAGCCGTGGCTGGCGTAGCCCCATTCGACCTTGGTGGCATGAAGCGTGATGCCGTCGTCGGTCAACCGCTGCATATAGGGCATCGGCACATCGTAGATAGTGGATGTGTGCTGCACCTTCTTCTGGGTGATCGGGAACACCCCGGTCGGGGTCGGCCGTTCCTGCGTGCCGAGCAGCACCGCTGCCGCGCCGATCTCATAGCCGCCGCGGAATACCGAGATTACTCGCGCCTCGAGATCGACGGTGACGACGATCGGTCCGGCGGGTACATTTGCTTCGTCCCAATGCCATGCGCCATATTTGATCGGACCGGAGATCGGCAGGATGCGCTTGATGACAAAGCGTTCGTCGGGCTTCGGCGCAGGGGCAGCGGTCTGCTCGGCGCTGGCTGCCACGGGTCTCGGCGGTCGCGGCGGGGGATTGGCGAAAAGCAGCGCAACGCCGGCAATCACCGCGCCGAGCAAGGCGATGCCAAGGCCAGTCGCGCCGTTGATTTTCATGGCCATTCAACACGATCCATCGTTGCACCCGGCCAATCTTGCCCAGATGCGCCCTACATACCAGCGATTCCTTACTGGATTGATCGTGATTTGACCGACGGTCCGGCAACCGCCACCTAGGGCGAAAGCCGGAGCAAAGGGTTCAGACAGAAGTGACCAAGCAATACGATGCCCTGATCATTGGCGGCGGCCACAACGGGCTGGTCTGCGCCTTCTATCTCGCCCGGGCGGGACTGAAGGTGCGGGTGCTCGAGCGCCGGGCCGTGGCGGGCGGCGCGGCGGTGACCGAGGAATTCCACCCCGGCTTTCGCAACTCGACCGCGAGCTACACTGTCAGCCTGCTGCGCCCAAAGATCATCGCCGACATGCGCCTGCACCAGCGCGGCCTGCGGATCGTCGAACGGCCGATCGCCAACTTCCTGCCGTTTGCCGATGGCTACCTCAAGCTCGGCGGCGGCATGGCGCGGACCCAGGCGGCACTGGCGCGGTTCTCGAAAAAGGACGCCGAGGCCTATCCGCGCTATGCGGCCGCGCTGGAGCAGGTGGCGCAAGTGCTGCGCGACCTTGCGCTGAAGATCCCGCCCAACGCCGGCGGCGGACCGGGGGCGCTATGGGCGCTGGCGCGGCAGGCATGGCCGCTGGCGCGGCTGGACCTGCCCGCCCAGCGCGAATTGCTCGGCATTTTCACCCTGTCCGCGCGCGAATTCCTCGATGGCTGGTTCGAGA
>JANMCD010000332.1:0-2729 GCA_031360905.1 Novosphingobium sp. | reverse complement strand
CCGCCGGTGCCGACCATCGCTCTGTGGAGCCCCCGCGACGGCGTCGTCGCGCCGCGCTCGGCCTGCGGCTGGCCGGGCGAGCGAGACCGCGCCATTGCCCTGCGGTGTAACCACCTCGCCTTTGCCAGCGATCCGGGCGCGATTGCCGAAGTGTTGCGGCAATTGGACCGCGACGATTGATTTTTCGGCGACGAGCGTCAGGTTGCCGCCAACCCTTAAAAGTCGATTCACTATGCTTCTTAACCGATAGGCAGGTTCGAAGACCTATCCTCCAGGCGCTAGCGCTTGAGGGCCGATCGGATGGACAAACGCAATCTCGGGAAATGGTCGAGCATATCGCTTGCCTTCATCGGCTTCGTGCTGGTGCTCGCGGGCGTTGTCATGGTCCTCTCGATGCTCGCCGTCACGGTCGATCGCGAAACCCGGCTGCGCGAGCAGGAGCAGGTCGCCCATGGCGTGGCCGGCTGGATCGAGGAAACCCAGGCCCGCATTGTCGGCCAGACCAATTGGGACGACGCGCTGCTCAATCTGGGGGTCAAGTTCGACGCGGTTTGGGCGCAGACCAATGTCGGCCAGTTCCTCCACGACATGGGCGGACTGGAGCAGGCCTATGTCCTCGATGCGGCGGATCAGCCGATTTACGGCATGGCCGCAGGCGCGGACGTCGCGCCGCGCATATTCGCCGGAATGGCGAGCGAGGCCGCGCCGCTGATCGCAGCTGTTCGTCAGGGCGAAGCGCGGCGAGCGCCGATCATCGCTCGCCCGCCGTTCGCGGTCATGCTGTCCAAACCGATCCAGGCCAGCGCGATCAGCCGTGTTGGCGGTACACCGAGCGTCATTTCGGCAACGCTGGTGCAGCCCGATTTCGGCACGGTCTTGCTGCCGGGTCGCGCGCCGATCGTGATCACGGTCGAGTCGCTCAATGCGGATTTCATGACCGAATTCGGCCGCCGCTTCCTGCTGTCGGGGCTTTCGTCGACGCCGGTCGCGACTGCGGCGGCGCCGGGCGAGGCTTCCTATCTGCTGCGCGGCAATGGCGCCGCCATCGGCCGGTTGAGCTGGCGGCAGCAGACTCCCGGCAGGCAGCTGCTTGATCAAGCGCTGCCCCCGGTCCTGGCGCTTCTGGCCCTGCTGATGGCCGCCACCGGCTTTCTCTACATGCGGGCCCGGCGCGGGGCGCAGGCGCTTGTCGCCAGCGAATCGCGCTCGAGCTTCATGGCCTTCCACGATCATCTGACCGGCCTGCCCAATCGCGCTTTGTTCCAGGACCGGCTATCGGTTGCGCTGCGCTCACTGCAGCGCGGCGGCGAGCCGATCGGCGTGTTCCTGATCGATCTCGACCGGTTCAAGCAGGTCAACGATTGCTACGGCCATGGCGCGGGCGACGCGCTGATCATCGAGGTGGCGTCCCGGTTGCAGGGCCTTCTGCGGGCCAACGACACCATCTGCCGGCTGGGCGGCGACGAATTCGCCATCCTCTGCATGTCGGTTTCACCCAAAGGCCTGGCGACCTTGGCCGAACGCATCATCACCACGCTGCGCGATCCGATAGAGCTCGATTTCGGCCGGATGTTTGTCGGCGCATCGGCGGGCGTGACCGTAATTGTTGACGGTCGGGCCGATGGCGGCGAGGCGCTGCGCCAAGCGGACCTCGCCATGTACAGCGCCAAGGATGCGGGCGGCTCGTGCTACCGTTTCTTCGAGCCGGAAATGGATCTTGCGCTCAAGACGCGGCAAGGCCTTGAGGCGGACCTGCGCGAGGCGCTGGCTAATGACGGGCTCACCATGGTGTACCAACCACAGGTTGACGCGCGGGGGCATACCTCCGGCGTCGAGGCGCTGGTGCGCTGGGACCATCACCTGCGCGGCGCGGTTGCGCCAACCTGCTTTGTCGCCATTGCCGAGGAAGGCGGGTTGATCGAGGCGCTGGGCGCGTTCACGTTCCGCCGCGCCTTTGCCGACAGCCTGCGCTGGCCCAACCTCAGGGTGGCGGTCAATGTTTCGGCGATCCAGTTGCGCTCGACCGGCTTTCTGCCGCTGATCCGGCAAATTCTCAAGGAGACCGGAGCCGACTCCCGGCGGATCGAACTCGAGATCACCGAGGGCGTGTTGCTCAACGACGATTTTGCGACCCACCAGACCTTGCGCACCCTGCGCGAGATGGGCTTCACGATCGCGCTCGACGATTTCGGCACGGGCTATTCCAGTCTTTCCTACCTGCGCAAATATCCCGTCGACAAGGTCAAGATCGACCGCTCGTTCATCACCAGTCTCGGCAACGACCGGGAGGCGGAGGCGGTGGTCGGTGCCATCGTCAAACTCGCCCGCGCGCTCAGTCTCGATGTGATTGCCGAAGGTG
Source organism: Novosphingobium sp. (assembly GCA_031360905.1). Classification (GTDB taxonomy): domain Bacteria; phylum Pseudomonadota; class Alphaproteobacteria; order Sphingomonadales; family Sphingomonadaceae; genus Novosphingobium. The sequence continues at coordinate 370 of JANMCD010000332.1, read as the reverse complement.
TCGAGACGGAGGTCCAGCTTGCCGGATTGCGCCGTGCCGGCTGCCGCGACGTGCAGGGCTATATCTATTCCAGACCGATGGCGGCGGACGACGTCGACGGTTTCGTCTCGGGTATGGTGGCGAGCGCCGCTTAGAGCGGATTTCGACCGTCCTGAATCGCCGGGGGCTTCCCAAGGGGTTGAAAGTCTGATTCAGCACGCGGGCTGGGATATGGAGGCCAGCATGCATGGGTCAGCCTCTTTCGATGGATCTGCGCACGCGGCTTTTGGCGGCGATTGATGCGGGAATGAGTTGCCGTTCGGCGGCTGTGCGGTTTGGCGTGGCGCCCTCGACGGCGATCCGGTGGCAGGGGCAGCGGCGCACGACCGGG
>JANMCD010000313.1:0-18091 GCA_031360905.1 Novosphingobium sp. | reverse complement strand
CGGGGGAAACTTGGAATTGAAAGGCCGCAGACTCTTCTCCCGCATGCGGGAGGGGGTCGGGGAAGGGTTGGTTGCGTTGGTTCAGGTGTCCCCAAGCGAAAGGGAAACACACCCTCCCCGAGCCTCTCCCGCCAGCGGGAGGGGCATTGGCAGTCCACCTACTTCGCGGCGATCCCCTTGGGCGCCTGCGCTTCGGGCAACACCGCCAGCCGCCATCCCTTGTCCGGATCAAGATAGCGTTTCGCCAGCGCCTGCATCTTCTCCGGCGTGGTTTGCGTATAATCGCCCAGCAGCGTGCGGATCGAGGCGATGCGCGAGGGATCGGTCGTCGCCCCTTCGAGCTGATACATGAAGAACGCCGAGCTGGTTGAGGCGCGGGTGATCTGCTGACGCAGCGGCTCGGTCACCCGCGCCAGCTCGTCGGCACTCGCCGGGCGGGCCACCAGGTCAGCGGCAATCTCCTGCGCAGCGGCGAAAAACGCCGGCACGGCCGCCGGCTGCAGCTGGGCCAACGCCGAAATCGATCCGCCGCTGCTCAGCTCGAGCGGCCAACTGGAGACCACCTGCGGCGAATAGCTCGCCCCCAGCTTCTCGCGCATCCGGTCCATCAGCCGGTTGGAGAACAGCTGGGTGAGTATTTCGAGCTGGCGGGATTCGCCGATGCCAGCGCTGCCACCGCCGGTCGGCCAGGAAATCACTGCGGCCGCCTGATTGCTGTCGCCGCGGTGGGTCAGCACCTGCGGCTGGGTGTTGCCCGCGGGGAAGTGCGCGGTGGCGGGGGCGATGTCAGCTGGGAGCGGCGGGCGCGGCGGCAGTGCGCCGAAGGTCCGCTGCAGGGCCGCAATCGCCGCAGTGCGGTCGAAATCCCCGTAAAGCTGGACTTCGATCGGCCCGTTCGCCAACGCCCGGCTCCAGACCTGGCGGAAGCCTTCGGGCGTTGCTTGCTCGATATCCGCCGGGCTGGGGGTGCGATAACGCGGATCGCGGTCGCGCTGGAGGTATTTGAGATCGCGCTCCAGCACGCCCTGTGGCGATGCGGCGAAGGATTCATATTGCAACCGCGCCGCTGCCTTGGCGCGAAGCACCGGATTCGGATCCCAGCGCGGCATGGCGAATTTTGCGGCGAACAGATAGAGCTGGTCAGCGAGATCGGCGCCTCTGGTGTCGGCGGTGAATTCGAAGGCGGCGTCCTCGACCTTGAAATCGAATCCCATCCTTCGGCCCGTGGAGATACGGTCAAGCTCTTCCTGGCCGAGGGTGCCCATTCCCGAGCCGACCAGCGCCATCTCGCCGAGCGCGATATAAGCCGCATCACCGGGGCCGAAACTGCGATAACCGCCGCCAAAGCGGACCTTGACCGACATTCGGCCCGGCTCGTCCGGGGTCGGCCAGATCAGCACTTTCACACCATTGGCAAACTCCAGCCGCTCGATGCCCAGCAGCCCGGTCGGCGCCTGGCTTACAAGCTTGCCGGGCGCACCGAGCGGCGGCAGTTCGTCGAAGCGGATTGGCTTTGCGGCGAGGCGGACATTGCCGCTGGCCGCAACCGGCGCCAGCATCGCCTGGCGCAGAGCCGCACCGTCGCCTTCACCCGCCGTTGGCGTGATCAGCAACGCCCGCGTCGCCGTGCCGGAGAACAGCGTGCGGGTATGCGCCAGCACAGCTTGCGGCGTGAACAGCGGTTTCGAGCTGCGGAAAATGCGCAGCACATCTGCCGGCGCGGCGACAGTCTCCTGGATATCGAGCGCCATCACCAGATCGTCGGCGACTTTCGATCCGGCCAGCAACCGCTGCTGCTCGACCGGTACCTGATAGGCGATCTCCATCTCCGCCGCCTCGCGATCGATCTCTTCCTGGGTGGGGGGGCTCGCCAGCGCGTCGGCAATTACCGCGCGCACATCGCGCAGCGCGCCCGCCCAGTCCTCGCCGAGCGGGGTCACCGAAACGAAAGTGCCATCGGCTGAACGGTTGATGTCCTGCTGGGCGACCTGGGCCATCAGATAGCTGCCCCCGGCCCGCGCCTTGGCCTCAAGCCGCCGGTTGATCAGCGCCTGCGCCACAGAATCGATCATCAACCCCTGATTATAGGCGATATTATCGATAACCGGCCGCCACGGTCGCAGGATCGCATAGTTGATCATGCGCGGCAATTCGGGCTCGACCAGCACCCGGGTCTCGCCCACCGGATTGGCCGGATCGGCGCCGGGAGGGGCCCCTGGATCGCCAAAGCTGGGGGGAGGCGTGCGCTTGCCCGCCACGCGCCAGCCGGCGAACCACTTCTCCACCAGCGCGGCCAGCGCCGCAGGCGTAGTATCCCCAGCGGCGATGATCACGGTGTTTTCCGGCCGGTACCAACGCGTATGGAAGGCGCGGACGGAGTCCGAATGCGCACCCTGCAGCGTTTCCTCCGTCCCGATCGGCGAGCGAACGGCGAGCAATTGGCCGGCATAGAACGTCGCCTGCGTGGCATCCTGTACCCGCGCCGCCGCGCCTCCGCGCTCGCGCTTTTCGGCGAGCACGATCGGCACCTCGGTGCGGACATCGGATTCCGAGAGGGTCGGCGCGGTGATCATGCCGGAGAGCAGCTTGAAGCTCTCATCCAGCGAGGCCGGCGTCGCGTTGGGCAGATCGAGCTTGTAGACTGTCTGCGACGGCGTGGTTTCCGCATTGGTATCCGAGCCGAAGCTGGCGCCAAGCCGCTGCCAGGTCGGGATCGCCTGCGCCGGACCGAGATATTTGGACTGGCGGAACACCAGATGCTCAATCAGATGCGCAAAGCCGCGCTCATTGTCGCGTTCGTTGAGCGAGCCGACATCCATGCGGATGCGGATCGAGACCTGGTCGGGCGGCACCCCGTTACGCCGCACCGCATAGCGCACCCCATTCGGCAGTTCGCCGAACACCCAGTCCGGATCCTGCGGCACGTCACTGCCGCGGTAGAGCCAGGGTGTCGACTTGGCCTCGCTCCCCACAGCCGGTGCCGGTTGCGCCAGTGCCGCAGGCGCGGCAAGCAGCAACAACGGAAGCGGGATTACGAGCGAGCAGACGAAGCGGCGCATCAGGATCATGGGGTCAGCCTATAGGGGGCCCAGTGATTAAGGGCGAGTGAATAGGCGCGCTTCGCCCTGACCCGAGCCGCCGGCGGCCTTAGATCCGCGCGAAAGCCCCGAATCAATCCGATGTGAATGCCGCAAAGCCAGTTGGCTTAAACCAGCGGCATGTCCGCAAACTGGGTACCCTCGAAGGCATGGTGACCCTTGCCGGGACGCAAAGACACCGGGAGCGCGGCAGGTTTGCGGGGAGATTTCCCGGCGACCGAGCGGTGGATAAAATCGCGGATCGCCGGATAGATTTCAGACTGGAACTTCGATCCGGAAAACACCCCGTAATGCCCGACTCCGGCTTGCAGATGGTGTCCGCGCCGCTCGTCGGGAATATTCGGGCAGATCGCATGCGCCGCTTCGGTCTGGGTCGGGGGACAGAAATTGTCGTTGGCGCCCTCGACGGTGAGCAGCGCGGTTTCGCGGATGGCGCCGAAATCGACAAGCTTCCCTTCAAACGTCATCTTGCCGGTCGCAAGGTGGTGATCGAAGAAAATCTTTTCCAGCGTTTCGATATAAAAGGTCTCGGTCATATCGAGAACCGCGAAATACTCGTCATAAAAATCGCGGAACTTCTCAAGACCCTCATCGTCGCCCTTCATCGAGTTTTTGACGAAATTGACGTATTGTTTGACATGCGGCATCGGATTGAGGGCGATAAAGCCGGCCAGCTGCATGTAGCCCGGATAGACCCGGCGTCCGCTGCCCGGATAGCCGAACGGTACAGAGTGAATATTGAGCTTCTTGAACACCTTCAGCGGCAAGGTCGTGGTGATTTTGTTCAGCACATTGTTCGGGCTCAGCCGCGTATCCACTGGCCCGCCCATCAGCGTCAGACTGACCGGGGCAAACGGCGACTTGCGCTCCGCCATCACCGCGGCGGCGACCATTGCTGGCGGCGCCGCCTGGCAGGTCGCGACGAGATGGGTGCCCGGCCCCAAGGTCTCGAGAAACTGTATGAGATAGGCGACATAATCGTCGAAACTGAAATCGCCCGCTGCAAGAGGAACCTGCCGGGCGTCTTTCCAGTCGGTGATATAGGTGTCGAAATCGCGGGCGAAGCCGCGAATGGTATCCTGCAGCAGCGTGGCGTGGTGGCCCGACAGTGCGGCGGCGATCAGCACCTTGGGCTTTTCGCGGCCGTCCTCGACCGGGAAGTTCAAAAGATCGGCGAAGGGCAGGCTCTGGACAAGAGTTTCCTGCAGGCCAATCTCGAGGCTGCCAAGGTCTTCCCAAATTTCGTAGCGCGGCTTGGTATAGGTCTTGAGCGCCCGTGCCGGCAGTTCGCAAGCCGTCGCAAGCGCTCGCATCCCCAATGTATCGCGCAGCAGATTATGCTTGTTGCGCGCGAGCTTCTGGCTGGCGTCTAAGAGATACTGGATCGGCTTGGTGCTCATACGCACGGCCTCAATGGCTGGATATATCAATTCTTACTCCATTCGCTTCTAATTCAATCGCTGACCGGCTGGGGCCGTTCCGGATCGGGTGTAACACTGGTGTAACAACGAATTCGCTAATGCGGAAAACGGCCGCTGGGATTTTCAACAGTTGCTAACGCAAAAGGGGTGATTGGGCGTCTCATCTACTGCTTGACGTAGTCGCCGGGTGCATCGATCGTCGGCGGATTCGCTTTCGAGCCAAGCTTCTTTGGCGCGGTGACCCGCTTGCCACTGCGTTCCCCGCACCATACCGCCCAGCTTTCCCACCACGTGCCGGAAAGCCGGGTCGATTGTTCGAGCCAGCTGTCGGCGTCCGGCGCGGTCGCCGCAGCGATATTGTGGTAAGCCTTGGGGTTTCCCGGCGGGTTGACCAGCGCGGCGATATGGCCGCCATTGCTCAGCGCGAAGGTGCAGTCGCCGCCAAGGTAGTTCTTGGCCAGATAACAGGCCTTCCACGGCGTCAGATGGTCGGTCACCGCGCCGACGATGAATGCATCGCATTTGATCGCGCCGAGATCGACCGGCTCGCCCATCGTCTCGTATTTCCCCGGTTGAATCACAGTGTTTTCCTGGAACATCGTCAGGAAATCGCTATGCAGCCTGGCCGGCATGTTGGTGCTGTCCTTGTTCCAGGCCAGGATGTCGAAAGACGGCGGCGCTTCGCCCATAAGGTAATTGTTGACCCAGTAATTCCACACCAGATCGTTCGGGCGCAGCCAGGTGAAGATCTTGTGCAGTTCCTCGCCCGGCAAAATGCCTTTCATCGACGATTGCGCCTTGGCGACACTCAGCAGCGCCGGGAAGCGGAAAGCGCCGAGCGCTGCGTCGACCTTGAAATCGAGCATGGTGACGCACAGCGTCAGCGAATTGACCAGGTCCCGCTTTTTCGCCGCAAGATAGCTCAGGACTATTGCGCTGGTGATACCGCCGGCGCAGAAACCGACCATGTTGACCCTGGGCTGCCCAGCGATTTCCGCCACCGTCTCCAGCGCCGTCACCACCGCGCGGGCATAATCGTCCATGCCCCATTCGCGCTCGTCAGGCGTGGGGTTACGCCAGCTGACCGCGAAATACTGCAGGCCCTGGCCGACGGCATATTCAGCAAAACTGCGTCCCGGTGCGAGGTCGGTGAAATAATATCTGCCGATCTGTGGCGGAACCAGCAGGACCGGCAGTTCATAGACGGTCTCGGTCGTCGGCTTGTAATGGATCAGCTCGAACATCTCGTGCTTGAGCACGATCTTGCCCGGCGTGACTGCCAGGTTGCGTCCGACCTCGAAGTCGGAATCGTCGACCTGGCTCGGCAGGCCGCCATTGTCTTTCATGTCCTTGAGAAAGGCGGTAAAGCCGCGCGCGAGATTGCTACCGCCTGTCTCGATCGTCCTGGCAAGCGCCGCCGGGTTGCCAAGCAGCGTATTGGTCGGGGCGAAACTGCTGGTGACAATCGAGGCAGCTAGCTGCGCGCGCTGCTTTTTCTCGGCCGAAAGATCGTCGGGGATCATCTGCTCGACAGCTTCGGTCATCGCCAGATAGGCTTGGGCGAGGCGCTTGTAGGCCGGATTGCCGGTCCAGGCCTCATGCTTGAACCGCGCGTCGCGCTTGTCGGGCGCGATTTCGGACTTGCCGGTCGCGATGTCGAACATGGTTTTGGTCAGTCCCAGGCTCTGCTCGACCATGCGGCGCGGATCGATGCTTTTCAGCAAGGTGGCGAAAGGGCCATTGCTGCCCAAAGGGCCATTGCTGTCCAGCGGTGAGCCTTCGGTTTCCTGGGCCTTGGCGGTTGGCGGCGGGTCTTGTTGCGGCATCGAAGTTATCCTCTACCCGTTTTCTGTTCAGTGCATATAAGGTGGTTTCGGGGCAAACACCACAAGCTTCTTCGCACATGCAGCATTTTTGGTCCAGCTGTTTCTCTTGACCCCGAGCCGGCACAGCCTACATGCTGTTATCATGTATATAGAGACCGAAACTACTCCAAACCCGGCCACGCTGAAATTTATGCCCGGCGAACAAGTCATGGCGGCTGGCTCCCGCGAGTTCACCGACGAGGAACAGGCTCAGGCCTCCCCCCTCGCCGAGGCGTTGTTCAGCCTGGGCGATGTCATCGGCGTGTTTTTCGGACGAGACTTCATCTCGGTAACTGCGGGACCGGGCGTCGACTGGAGCCCGCTCAAGCCCCAGGTCGTGGCGATGCTGCTCGACCATTTCGTTTCCGGTGCGCCGCTGTTCGCCGGACCCGACGCCAGCGGCATTACCGTGCCGGCTGAGAACGAGGATGTTGGCGACGATCCTGCCGATGCCGATATCGTCACCCAGATCAAGGAACTGATCGAAACCCGCGTGCGCCCGGCAGTCGCCAACGACGGCGGCGACATCATCTACAAGGGGTTCCGCGAAGGCATTGTCTATCTGGCGATGCAGGGCGCGTGCTCGGGCTGCCCCTCGTCAAGCGCCACGCTCAAGCAGGGCATCGAAGGGCTGCTCAAGCATTACGTCCCCGAAGTGACCGAAGTCCGCGCCGCCTGAGGCCGTGCGGACAGTCCCGGCGAGCGTGCCGTGCTGACTCTGGCCATCGATAGCGTGACCGAGGCCTGTTCGGTCGCTTTGTTCGAAGGCGACCGCCTGATCGCCGGCGACTTCCGAATCCTCGGCCGCGGCCATGCCGAACTGCTGGTGCCGATGATCGCCGCCCTTCCTGACAAGGGCAGGGCTGACCGGATCGCCGTCGCGCTGGGCCCCGGAAGCTTTACCGGGGTGCGCGTCGGCCTCGCGGCGGCCAGGGCGCTCGCCTTCGCCTGGAGCGCAGAGCTTGCCGGATATCCCACCCTTGCCCTGATCGCCGCCATGGCGCGCGGACAATGCGGGAAGCAGCCGCTGACGGTGGCGACCACAGGCGGGCATGGCGAGTGGTTCGTCCAGAGTTTCACCGCCGACGGAACGCCCCTCGCCCCCTTGGCATCGCTCAAACCGGCAGAGGCAGCGGCTGCGGCCGGCGAGGCGCTGGTTGCCGGCAATCAGGCTGAGGCGCTGGTCAACCTGCGCGGAAGCGGGGAGGCGCGTGTTATATTGCCGGATGCCCGCGCCCTTCCGCTCCTCCCAGCTGCCGCTTTTACGTCCAAGGTAACGCCGCTTTACGGCCGCGCGCCGGATGCGCGGCTGCCGTCGGCCGCATCGTGATCGCGCCGGCCACCGACATTGACTGGATCATGGCGGTGATGAGCGCCGCTTTCGATCCCGCCTATGGCGAGGCCTGGAGCCGCCGACAGGTCGAAGATGCGCTGATCGCCGGCAATTGCCACTATCTGCTGATTGCCCCTGATGTAAGCGAAACGGACGCTGTCGCCCCAGTCGCTGGCTTTTGCCTGTCGCGCTACGGTGTCGAGGAGGAAGAGCTGTTGCTATTCGCTATTGACCCTGCCTACCGCCAACGGGGACTTGGCGGCACGCTGCTCGTGCGCTTTGCGGAAGCAGCGCAAGCACGCGGAGCGCAGCGCTTGTTGCTGGAGATGCGCAAGGGTAATTCGGCCGAAAACCTCTATCGCACGTTCGGGTTTCTCCCAGTGGGAGAGAGACGGGCGTATTATCGTACGCCCGACGGACAGTGCCTCGACGCGATAACCTTCGTACGCAACTGCGGGGAGCTGAATTTTTGAACAAAAATTGAGAGCGGTTCTTTTCCAAGCTCCCGGATATCTTATCGGGTTTACAGCTACAACGAAATGCGACCTTGCAGGAAGCGTAGATTGGGTTCAATAGTCAGTCAATCAGACCGATTCAGCATCGACTGAGAAAGTTTTTATAGGGTCGCACCTATTCGAGGATTGAACAATGGATGACCCCCTAAACGATATGAACGAGACACTCATAACCCTTACGTCGGATATCGTCGCTGCTCATGTCAGCAACAATAGTGTGTCAGTGGATGACCTCGCCAAGGTAATTACCAGTGTCTACGGTGCATTATCCGGCTTGGGCAGGGTAGAGGTTGTGCCTGAAAAGGCGCTCGAACCGGCAGTATCGATCCGCGCTTCTGTCAAACCGGATCACATCGTTTGCCTGGAGGACGGCAAGAAGCTGAAGTTGCTTAAGCGCCATCTGATGACGCATTACAATCTGACTCCGGATCAATACCGCCAGCGCTGGGGCCTCGCTGCCGATTATCCTATGGTCGCGCCCAACTACGCTGAAAAGCGCCGCGAACTCGCCAAGAAGATCGGTCTCGGCCGCAAGCCCGGCGCCCGCCGCGGCCGGCCGGCCAAGGCCAAGACCTGAAAGCTCGGCCAAGCTTCCGCCGCAGCAAAAGCTTTCCGCCGCAATGGTCTGTTGTATAATTGCCCCGTCGGACTAATATCCGGCGGGGCTTAAAATTTCGGAAGCACAATTGCACCAGCCAATCGACATTGAAGCGCTTTGCGCCGAACGGGGATTGCGGATCACCGAGCAGCGCCGGGTCATCGCCCGCGTGCTGTCCGACAGCTCGGATCATCCCGATGTCGAGAAGTTGCATGACCGGGCGGTGCAGCTGGATCCCGGGATTTCCATCGCTACCGTCTATCGGACCGTCCGGCTGTTCGAGGAGGCCGGAATTCTCGACCGCCACGATTTCGGCGACGGCCGCTCACGCTACGAAGCCGCCCCCGAAGCGCATCACGATCACATGATCGACGTCGAAAGCGGCAAGGTGATCGAATTCGTCGATCCCGAACTCGAAGCCCTGCAGCGCCAGATCTCCGAGCGGCTGGGCTTCCGCCTAGTCGATCACCGCATGGAACTCTACGGCGTCAAGCTGGACCGCAAGGTCGCCCCGCACGAGGAGTGAATGGCAAGCCCGGTTGCTTCGCCGCCTCTCATATCAGCTGGCGGCTGGCTGCGTATCGCGATCCGGGTGTTCGCCATGCTCCTGTTGCTGCTGGTCTGCGTCCCGCTTTACTATCTCAGGCGCATCGGTGGCAGAGAAAATCCGTGGCCGCGGCGGTTTCTGGCCGGTTTTGGCAAATTGGCAGGCGTGAAGCTGTGCATTTCCGGCGAGCGGGTGGCCTGCGGCGAGTTTCTCCTCGCCAACCACGTCAGCTGGATCGATATCCCCGCTCTGGCCGCCGCCGCGGGCGTGGCCTTCGTGGCGCATGACGGACTGTCAGCCAATCCATTTCTGGGTTGGCTATGTATAATGAACAAGACAGTTTTTATCGCCCGGCATGACCGCACCACGATCCAGCGGCAGATCGAGCAAGTCCGCGCGGCGATTCGCGGCACCGGCGCGCTGACCATTTTTCCCGAAGGCACCACCAGCGACGGCACCGGCCTGCTGCCGTTCAAAAGCGCGCTGCTCTCGGCGCTCGAACCGCTGCCGGAGGGCGTGGCGGTCCAGCCGGTTCTGCTCGATTACGGACCGAAGGCCGCACAGATCGCCTGGACCGACGACGAGCCGGGACAGGCGAATTTCAGGCGAATCATGGCGCGGCGGCATCCGGTCGAACTGACAGTCTGCTTCTTGCCGCCGCTAACGGGCACCGATTTGACCAACCGCAAGACCATCGCCGCCGCCGCCCGCAACGCGATGGTCAGGGAACTGCAAGCCCGGCGAGGCGGAGCGGACTACCGTGTTGCGTTGTAGCTAAGCTGGGTTTCGTCCAGCTGGAAGCCTAACAGCAGCTCGAACGTCGCACGGGCGACGGCAGCCCGTACGTCTGGCTCGCTTAGTGGATCGACCGCAGCATCCTGATCGCCAGCCTTGCGCTTTCGCGTGATCCGCTCGCGAATCGCCGCCGACAGCGTCGCCTCGGTCCGGTCGATATAGGCCGAGCCCTGCCCCTTCGCCTGAGCACGTTCCTGCCCGTCAGCAAAATCCAGTACCACTTGGCCAACGCGCTTGGTGACGACCGAAGTACCGCCGCGCAGCACCGAGACGTAATAAGGCAGCGTCACCTGCCGCGCACCGCGAGTGTCGGAGCGACGACCCAAAACGTCGAACGTTGCGGTTGCATAGACCTTGCCCGTAGCATCCCTGCTGCCGTCGTTGCACTGGGTGCGCAGATTGCTCATCGCCGCAACGACATCGATATCGCCGGCAGTCCTGCCGCCGCCCTCGCGGAACAGGGTGACATCGCCGGTAAAGTCGGGAATCCCGGCTGCCGGGCAGGCGCTCCTGACGGCGGTGATGCCGACGCCCTCATCGACCACCAGCTCTCCGCTGGAGCGGCAGCCGGCTACAGCTGCGGCAATCATGGCAACGGCAATTAACTGGGCGCGGCGTGTCATCATGGCATCCCTGGCTGTCGTGGCCGACGCCCTAGCGGCGTGGGCCGCAAAGCGCTAGAGGCGCAATCATGAATGCACCATTTCCCGAAAGCCGGCCATCGTCTGGCCTGTTGCCGCTCAAGCTGCTGGTCGCCTCGCCGCACGGGTTCTGCGCCGGTGTCGACCGCGCCATCGCCATCGTCGAACTGGCGCTCGAGCGTTACGGTTCCCCGGTCTATGTCCGCCATGAGATCGTCCATAACCGCTACGTCGTCGATGGGCTGATGGCCAAGGGCGCCATTTTCGTCGAGGAACTCGACGAAGTACCGGACGGCGCGACGGTAATCTTCTCCGCGCATGGCGTGCCCAAGCAGGTGCCCGCCGCCGCGACGGCCCGCGGCCTCGAATGGCTCGATGCGACCTGCCCGCTGGTGAGCAAGGTCCACCGCCAGGCCGAGCGCCAGATCGAGGCCGGACGCCACATTCTGTTTGTCGGCCACAAAGGCCACCCCGAAGTCATCGGCACTTTTGGCCAGGTGCCGGAGGGGACGATGACGCTGGTCGAAACCTTGGAAGATGTCGCCGCGCTCGACTTCGAATCGGACGAACCGCTCGCCTTTCTAACTCAGACAACGCTGTCGGTCGACGACACCGCCGACGTCGTCGCCGCGCTCCACCGGCGGTTCCCCGGCATTGCCGGACCAAAGGCGGACGACATCTGCTATGCGACATCTAACCGTCAGGCCGCCGTCAAGGCGATCGCGGCGGATTGCCAGCTGGTGCTGGTGATTGGCGCGCCTAACAGTTCCAATTCGCGGCGGTTGGTCGAAGTCGCCGAGCGCTGCGGCACGAGCGCTCGGCTGATCCAGCGGGCCGCGGAGATCGATCCGGCCTGGCTCGAAGGTGTTTCCGTTCTCGGCCTTACAGCCGGCGCATCCGCCCCGGAATCGCTGGTGCGCGAGGTGGCTGCCCGGCTGGGTGAACTGCGCAAGGTAAAAGAGGAAGTGGTCACCACCGCCGAGGAAAACATGGTTTTCAAGCTGCCGCGCCAGCTGGCTGATTAGGCGGCGGCCATGGCGGTTTACACCCAGCTCGGCGCAGAAGCGCTGGCCGAGATTGTCGATGCTTTCGACGTTGGCCAGTTGCGCTCCGCCAAGGGGATTGCCGAGGGCGTCTCGAACAGCAACTGGCTGATAGAAACCTCGGGCGCGGATGGCGGCGGCGCACGGTTCATTCTTACGATGTACGAGCAGCGCGTCGAGGTCAGCGACCTGCCGTTTTTTCTGGGACTGCTCGACCACCTTGCCGATCACAGCTGCCCGGTCCCGCGAACAATCCACGATACCGACGGCCAGGCGTTCCGCTATTACGACGGCAAGGCGCTGGCACTGATCGAATTCCTGCCGGGCGTTTCGGTGAGCGCGCCGACGCTGGCCCAGGCGCTTGCGGTCGGCGGTGCGCTCGCGCGCGTTCATCTGGCGGCGGCGAATTTCACTCCGCGGCGCGCCAACGGCCTTGACCTGCCGGAATGGCAAGCGCTGGCGCGGGCCTGTGGGACCGAGGGCCTGGCCTCGATCCACCCCGGGCTGGTGGCGCTCGTCGAGCGCGAATTGGCGCTGATTGCCAGGACATGGCCGGCAGAGTTGCCGCGCGGCATAATTCATGCCGATCTGTTCCCTGACAATGTGCTGATGCTGGACGACAAAGTGACCGGCCTGATCGACTTCTACTTCGCCTGCAATGATATCACCGCTTACGACGTAGCCGTGACGCACGCAGCGTGGTGCTTCAGCACCGATGGTTCGCGCTTCGATCCGGCATTGTCCCGAGCCTTGCTGGCGGGCTACAATGCAATCCGGCCGCTAAGCCCGGCGGAGCGCGGCGCACTGCCGCTGCTGGCCCGCGGTGCTGCCATGCGTTTTCTCCTGACCCGGGCTTATGACTGGATGAATACCCCGGCGGGAGCGCTGGTAACCCGCAAGGATCCCCTCGCCTTTGCGCGCCGGCTTGAATTTTATGCAGACTCGGCCAATGGCGGTATTTTCTCAACATAATCAAAGGCAGATTCGTTATCTTGAAACGCATCGACATCTTCACCGATGGCGCCTGCAAGGGCAATCCCGGCCCGGGCGGCTGGGGTGCGATCCTGCGAATGGGCGGTCATGAAAAAGAGCTTAGCGGCGGCGAACCCGCGACCACCAACAACCGCATGGAAATGACCGCCGTCATTCGTGCGCTTAATGCGCTGACCGAAAGCTGCGATGTGCGGCTGCATACGGACAGCCGCTATGTCATCGACGGCATGACCAAATGGATTGAGGGCTGGAAGCGCAAGGGCTGGATCAACGCCAGCAAGCAACCGGTGCGCAATGCCGACCTGTGGCACGAGCTGATCGAGGCGGCGCAGCGGCACAACCTTCGCTGGGAATGGGTCAAAGGCCATAACGGCCATGCCGAGAACGAGCGCGCGGACCGCTTGGCCAGCGATGCGGCAAAGTCAGTCGCCAGCACGGGCACCTGATCGGGGCGGACATACGGGCGGGTTAGCCCGTCCTGTGATCAAGGCCTTGATTGGCGAGCCCCATGCGCAAGTTCGCTTCCGCCAGCGGGAAGTAAAATGCCCGGATCAGGCGCTGCTTTGGTCGACAACTTCCGCGCCGGGCCCGTTCTTGAGGATCGATTCGATCGCGTTCTTGGCGCTGGCCTTGCTCTTATAGCCCTCGGTCCAGAAGATCGATTCGGCATTATGGCAAAAATAGGCGACGAATTCCCCGGCCTTGTTCTTCCGGATTTCAAATCTATGCGCCATGATAACACTCCCTCCGCCCATTTCAGGCAAGCAGCACAATAACGTTCGCGCGCCGTTTCGCTAGTGAAACCTTGCCGGCGCGTAGGCTGCCGGATCGATCTCGCCTCCCGCCTCACCCAGCAGCAGCCGCGCCGCCAGCCGCGCGGAGGCCGGTGCGGTTTGGATGCCGAAGCCGCCCTGGCCGGCAAACCAGAAGAACCTTGGCACGTCTGGATCGAAACCAAACACAGGCAGGCGGTCCGGCGCGAAGCTACGCAGGCCGGCCCATTTGTGCTCCACCCGCTCAACCTGCCAGTCGACCACCGACTCCAGCCGGGCAATGGCCGAGGCGACGTCGATTTCCTCCGGCGCGGCATCGCAGGGGACGCTTGGCGTCTCGTCGTGCGGGCTCAGCCATAGCCGGCCAGCCTCCGGCTTGAAGTAGAAGGTCTCGGCAATGTCGAGCACCAGTGGCAAATCCAGGGGAACGGCGGGAGTTACGCGCAGCTGGGCAATCGTGCGACGAAACGGCGCAATTCCCAGCGGGCGGGCGCCGGCGATCTGCGCTACACCGTCGGCCCAGGCGCCCGCGGCATCGACGAAAATGTCGCAGGCCAATTCCCGCCCATCCGCGAGGGTCAACCACCAGCCCATCGCGTCCCTTCGCGCGCCGGCCACCTGTGCCGAACACCGGATCTCAGCGCCATTTAGCCGCGCCCGGCTCAGATAATGGCGATGCAAGCCGGCAACGTCGATATCGCAGCAGTCGGGCTCAAACGCGCCAAGCATCCAATCGGTCCTCAGCCCCGGCACCCGTGACGCGATTGTCTCGCGCTCCAGCAGCTCGACCCTGACCCCCAGCGCGGCAAAGCGGCTGGCGAACGCAACGAGCTGGGTTGCCTGCCCGGCGCGCGCCAGGGTCAGCGCCCCGCGCGCGGTCAGAAAGCCATGGTCCCTGAGATAGGCTCCCGAAGCCGTGGTCAGGGGCTGAACACCCGGGCCGCCGTAGCTTTCCGTCCAGAACGCGGCGGAACGCCCGGTGGCATGATAACCGGGCTGCGGCTCGGCTTCCAGCAAGACCACCTGCGCCGCGCCGGCCAGCTCCGCTGCAAGCGAGGCGCCGGCCATTCCCGCACCGACAATGGCGATGTCGAAGCGCTGCGCCACCGGTGTCACGCAGGTGCCGGAGCGCAGCGGTCGAGGAATTCGTCGATTGCCGCCAGCGCCCGGTCCCGGATTGGGTCTATTTCACGCAGGAGTTCGTGCCGCGCGCCGGTGCCGAGCCGGACAAGCTCGGCATGTGGCAGGCGCTGCGCGGCCCGTTCGATCATGCAATTATCGACCAGCCGGTCGCGGTCCGCAGCAAGAATCAGAACCGGCTGTTGTACCCGCTCGAGCAACCCCGGCAGCTGCAGTCCGCGCATCGATCCAAAGGCGCTGGCTACCCAGCCCCAGCTTCCCGGACCCATTGCAATTTCCGGGCGCGCCTCGCGCCACCATATCTCGTCGGCATATCTCGGCTCATCCTGGGTGAGCAGGCCGATCCGATCCGCTGGCAGGGCGCGCGGCTTTTCGCCCCACTTCCACGCCGCCCGCCGCGGATCACCGATTGCCGCCATCAGCCGCGCGGCGGCATGGATCAGGCCGGCCGGCACGCCATGGTTGATCAAGCCGAGCATTGGCGCGATCAGAACCGCGGCGTCCGCACCAAGCCGTCCCTCAGCCAATGCCCGCAGCACAAGGTGGCCCCCCATCGAATGGCCGAGGATAACGTGCGGCGGCGGCGCCGATTGCTGCCATTGTTGCCAGAAGGCAACGATGTCCTCGATCCAGATCGTGAAGTCGCTGACATGGCCGGTAAGCTCGTCGTGGCCAAGCCTTCCCGAGCCCGCCTGCCCGCGCCAGTCCGCCGCGGTGACCTGCCAGCCTCGCCGGTGCCAGTAGTCGAGCGTTTCGAGATATTTTTCATAGGCATCCCCGCGCCCGGGGAGGAATAGCAGCGAACCGCGGCAAGCGCCCGCGGATTGCAGCCAATCGATGCGGCGGACGGCGTGTCCGTCCGGTGCATGCCAGCGCGACTCGGTAGCCTCGCGGGGGATCGCACGGCGGTCGAAGGGGAGATCGGAACTGCGCGGTGCGGACAAGTCTTGCAGGTTCTAACCCTAATTTCGGCCTCAGGGGGTTGGTTACTTTTTAGTAAGCCCTGAGCGCTACACCGGCTCCCTCGGCTCAGGGGGCTTTCGATGCAAGGCGGATATTATTCTTACGGGTTGGTCGCTGCATTGGCAATCGCGCTGGTATTTGCCGCCGTCACCGACCTGCGCCGCCGTCAGATCGACAATTGGCTCAATGCCGCGATTGCGCTTGGCGCACCGCTATTCTGGCTGGCGAGCGGGCTGTCGCTTGGCGGAGTAGGTATTCAGCTTGCTGTCGCCTTCGCCGCTTTTGCCGTCCTCGCCGGCCTGTTTGCGTTCGGAGCGATGGGCGGCGGCGACGTCAAGCTGCTCACCGCGCTCGCGCTGTGGATCGAGCCGAATGGTTTTCTCAAGCTGCTGATCATCATGGCGCTGCTGGGCGGCCTGCTCACTATCGTATGCGGCACCTGGCACATTGCCCGGCGCAACAAGGACAAGATCGCGGTGCCCTATGGCATCGCGATCGCCTCTGCCGGGCTGTGGACGCTCGCCGGACTTTACCTACCTGCCTTTCAGGCCGGCGGGCTGACCGGATAAACCTGATCTTAACCATTCTGCCCGCATTCACAGGCTTCGACCTGGGGCATTTTCGAGGGGGCTAGCATAGCCATGGACAAAAAGAAGCTGATGCTGCTGCTGGGGGCGCTGATCATCGCGATCGGCACATCTCTTGCCGCGCGGAGCCTGTTCGTCGGAGCCGCTGCACCGCAGGCTGCGGCCACTGAGCAAGTAACTACCGGACCCAAGGTTCTGGTAGCCCAGCGGGCTTTGCCGGTGGGCACGATCATCACGGCAGACTCCACGGCGTTTCAGGCCTGGCCGAAGGACATGGTGCAGGATGCCTATTTCCTCGAGGGCGAGGCAAATTTGACCAAACTGCTCGGCACGGTCGTGCGCTACCCGATCACCGCCGGCCAGCCCGTCACCCAGGGCGCGCTCGTCGCGCCGGGTGACCGCGGCTTCCTTGCCGCCGCGCTTGGCCCTGGTATGCGAGCCACAACGATTACCGTGTCAAAAACGACCGGTGTTGCCGGTTTCGTGTTCCCGGGAGACCGCGTCGATCTGGTGCTGACTCAAACGATCAAGGGAGATGGCCAGGGCGACCCGCTCAAGACGGCAGAGACCATCTTGCGCAACCTTAGAGTGCTCGCAACCGATCAGGCCACCGAAACCACCACGGAAAACGGCAAGACCGTCGTCAAGACCGCCAGCACGATCACGCTCGAGGTGACCCCGCGCATTGCCGAGAAGATTGCCGTCGCCGATACGATCGGCACGCTCAACCTGTCGCTGCGTTCGATCGCGGACAACCAGGCCGAACTCGATAAGGCCATTGCCAGCGGCAACGTCACAGTACCCGAAGGCGCCAGCAAGCAAGAAGAAGAGTCAATTCTCAAAAAGGCGATGAACCGGCCTGTCGAAGGGGCCACCAGCTACGTCACCGGGGCCGATGTCTCGCGCTTCCAGCGGCGGACCGTGCCGGTCTCAAGAACAGCAATGACCGGTCTGATTAACGCTAATGCCGGCGGCTCGCCCAATGGTGTCTCGCCTCGCGCTGGCGAATACACCGGACCGGTTGTGCGCGTCACCCGCGGCAAGACCACCACGGTCGAACCGGTCGGGAGCCGCTGACATGGCCCCCCGTCCGCACCGCACCGCCATCGCCACTGCAAAGGGCAAAAGCATGAAACGCCGCCTAATTCTTTCCGTGCTCGCCGCTGCCTGCGCCGGTGTTCCGCTGGCGCTCGCAACGGCCGGTACAGCCCGCGCCCAGTCGGTCATGCGACCGGCCAACGACATCCTGCTCTCGATCGGACGCGGCCAGCTGGTCTACGTCCCCGGCGCAATGACCGATGTTTTCGTCGCCAACGAGAATGTCGCCGATGTCCAGGTGAAGTCACAGCGCCAACTCTATGTTTTCGGCAAGGCCGGCGGCGAGACTACCGTCTATGCCAGCAACGCGGCGGGGCAGGTGATCTGGTCAGCCAATGTCCGGGTCGGCTCGAACATCGAGAGCGTCGACCAGATGCTCAAGCTGGCCATGCCCGATGCCAGCATCGCCGTCACCACGGTTGGCAGCGGAACCTATCTGCTGACTGGCACGGTCAGCTCGCCGGAAGACGCCGCCGAAGCGCAGCGCCTGGTCCAGGCGTTTGTCGGCGGAAAGGAAGTTCCGGGCAGGGCATCGGAATCGACGATCAACATCATCAGCCGCCTACGCATGGCGACGCCGCTGCAGGTCAACCTCCAGGTGCGCTTCGCCGAGGTGAACCGCTCGCTGGTGCGTGAAATCGGGGTCAACCTGCTGACGCGCGACCTGACCAGCGGGTTTAA
>JANMCD010000312.1:0-2442 GCA_031360905.1 Novosphingobium sp. | reverse complement strand
ATGCCTGATCGCTCCGCCATCCGGCGAAAGACCATGCGCTCACGCTCTTCGCCGATCTGCCCTTCGGCCCACGCGATGAAGGCGCGATGCACATCGTGATCGGGTACGGCGCAGCCGATGGCATTGATGCACGCGCGCGCTTCTTTCATCGGTACTCCATAACTGCCGAATGCTAGGGGAACGCGGTACTATTCGATAATGTTCCTGTTTCAACCGGCCCGCTGGCAAATGACTTGCCGGCGGACAGGCTGCCCGGCTGCGGCATCATTGCGGTTGCGCCGACGCGCGAAGGTGATATCCGCTTGGGTATCGAAAGAGGATGCGGGTCCAGCGCCGGCGGCGACGCCGACGCGGAACTGCTCACCCGGCTGGGAATGAACGCGATGCAGGGCGAAGAGCCAATGCGCCAATGCAGAACCAGGGAGACCGTATGACGAGCGGCGCAGGCCCGGAACGGACAGCGGAAATCGCCGCGAAAGTCGAAGCTTTCGTGCGCGAGGTCGTCGTCCCCTATGAGCAGGACCCCCGCCGCGACCACCATAACGCGCCGACCGACGAGCTAGTGTTCGAAATGCGCGAGCAAGCGCGCAAAGCCGGCGTCCTGACGCCGCACATCCTGCCTGACGGAACCCACCTCACCCAGCGCGAAACCGCGATCGTGCTGGAGAGGTCCGGACTATCCCCGTTCGGCCCGCTGGCGGTCAACACCAATGCGCCGGATGAAGGCAATATGTACCTGCTAGGCAAAGTCGGCAGCCCCGAGATCAAGGAGCGCTTCCTCAAGCCGATGGTCGAAGGCCGGGTCCGATCGGCCTTTTTCATGACCGAACCGGCCGAGGAAAACGGCGCCGGCTCGGACCCTTCGATGATGAAGACCACCTGCCGCCGTGATGGCAATCACTGGGTGATCCACGGCCGCAAGGCCTTCATCACCGGTGCCCTCGGGGCCAGCATCGGCATCGTCATGGCCAAGGCCGATGAGGGCGCCTGCATGTTCCTGGTCGATCTGCCCGACCCCGCCATCCGCATCGAACATGTGCCCAATACCATCGACAATTCGATGCCCGGCGGTCACTCGACGGTCCTCATCGATAATCTGCGGGTGCCGGCGACCCAGATGCTGGGCGAGGCCGGCGAAGGCTTTCAGTATGCCCAGATCCGACTTGCCCCGGCGCGGCTGTCGCATTGCATGCGCTGGCTGGGTGCCTGTGTTCGCGCCAACGAGATCGCCACCGACTACGCCAACCGCCGCCAGGCTTTCGGCAAACCGCTGATCGACCATGAAGGCGTCGGCTTCATGCTCGCCGACAATCTGATCGACCTCAAGCAATGCGAGCTGATGATCGACTGGTGCGCCTCGGTGCTCGACACCGGCTCGCTTGGCTCGGCCGAAAGTTCCATGGCCAAGGTCGCGGTGTCCGAAGCGCTGATGCGGGTGGCTGACCGCTGCGTCCAGGTGATGGGCGGCACCGGGGTGACCGACAAGACCATCGTCGAGCGCGTCTTCCGCGAAATCCGCGCCTTCCGCATCTATGACGGGCCGACCGAAGTGCATAAATGGTCGCTCGCCAAGAAGATCAAGCGTGACTGGGTGAAGGCGCAGTGAACGCTGCCGATCAGGACGCAAATGCCGGAACCTCGGCCGTCCGCGAAGGCTTCTGCTTCGACGAGACTGCCCTCGCCCGCTGGATGGAAGCCCACGTCGAGGGCTTCAGCGGCCCTCTAAGCATCGAGCAATTCAAGGGTGGTCAGTCGAACCCGACCTACAAGCTGATAACGCCGCGCCAATCGTATGTGCTGCGCCGCAAGCCTCCGGGCCAGGTGCTGGCCGGCGCTCATGCGGTCGACCGCGAAGCGCGCATTCTTACCGCGCTGGGACACGCCGACTTCCCGGTCGCCAAGGTATACGGCCTGTGCACGGACGATGCCGTCATCGGCAGTTGGTTCTTTGTGATGGAGATGGTCGAGGGGCGCATCTTCTGGGATGCCACATTTCCCGGCCTTACACCCGATGACCGCGCAGCCTGTTTCGATGCGATGAACAGGGCCATCGCGCAGCTGCACGGCGTGGATTACGCGGCGATTGGCCTGGGCGATTACGGCAAGCCCGGCAATTACTTCGCCCGCCAGATCAGCCGCTGGTCCCGGCAATATCTCGAGGACCAGGACGCCGGGCGCGACGCGAATATGGACCGGCTGATGGAATGGTTGCCCGCGCATATCCCCGGCGGCGACGAGACCAGCATCGTCCACGGTGATTTCCGCTGCGACAACATGATCTTTCATCAGACCCAGCCCAGAATCCTCGCGGTGCTGGACTGGGAGCTTTCCACCCTAGGTCATCCATTGGCCGACTTCGCCTATCACGCCATGATGTACCGCATGCCGCCCGAGATCGTCGCCGGGCTGGGCAACAGTGACATCGCCGCGCTGGGCATCCCG
>JANMCD010000287.1:0-11678 GCA_031360905.1 Novosphingobium sp. | reverse complement strand
ATGCCACCAGCGACGGCGCTGCCGACATGGTGGCTCTGCGCGCCGCCATCGCCGAAGCAGCGCAAGGCGACGCAATCCTGCTGCACGGCTGCTGCCACAACCCCACCGGGATCGATTATGCCAACGGCGATTGGGATGAGATTGCCGGCCTTATCGCCGAGGCCAGGCTGCTGCCGATCCTCGATCTGGCCTATCAAGGGCTTGGGGTGGGCATGGAGGAAGATGCCTATGGCGTGCGCCGCGTGATCGCTTCAGTGCCCGAGGCGATTGTCGCCTACAGCTGCGACAAGAACTTTGGCCTCTACCGCGACCGCACTGGCGCGCTCTATGTGATGATGCCGGAGCCCAGCCAGCTTCCCGCGGTGATGTCCCACGGCCATGCGCTGGCCCGCGCCAACTGGTCGCAGCCGCCCGATCATGGCGCAGCGGCGGCGCGGCTGGTGGTGGAAGACGAAGCCTTGACCCGGCAATGGCTCGATGAGCTCAGCGCGATGCGCGCCCGCATGCGCCAGGTTCGCGCGAGGTTAGCCGATGCAGGCAAGGTGGGCGGCGTCGATCTCACCGCGATCGGGCGGCAGCACGGGCTATTCTCGGTCATTCCTTTCACGCCCGAACAGGTGCAGGCGATGCGGGCGAAGCATGGGATTTATTTTGCCGGATCCGGCCGGATCAACATCGCCGGGCTGACAATGGGCAACATCGACCAATTTCTGGCGGCGGTGGCGGATGTGACAGGCTAGGCGAGACTGCGCTTGGCGCGAACCGATATCATCGAACCGCGCGAAACCTTTGCGTTACTCCCGCAAGCTTTGCATCCGTCGCAAATACCGCGCCAGCACGTCGATCTCGAGGTTCACGCCGTCGCCCGGCTCCAGTGCCCCCAGCGTCGTCACCTCGGCAGTGTGCGGGATGATGTTGAGGGCGAAGTGGCAGCTGCCATCAGGCTGATCGGCCACTTCGTTCACCGTCAGCGACACGCCGTCCACCGTAATCGAGCCCTTCGCCGCCAGGTAGGGCGCCAGTTCGCGCGGGGCCGCTATGCCAAGGCGCAGCGATTCGCCTTCCGGACACACGCCTACGACCCGGCCAACCCCGTCGACATGACCGGTGACGATATGGCCGCCAAGCTCATCACCAAGCCGCAGCGCCGGCTCGAGATTGAGCTGCCTGCCCGCCTGCCACCGGCCAGCTACGGTACAGGCGGCGGTTTCGCCCGATATATCGACCGAAAACCAGGCGCCGCCGGCGCTGCCGCCACGGGCGGTCACGGTCAGGCAGGTGCCCGAACAGGCGATCGACGCGCCGACGGCGATGGTATCGGGATCCCACGGGCAGGCAATGGTGGCGTGCAGGTCGCCGCCCTGCCGGGTGTCGCGAATGGTGCCCAGGGCAGTGATTATTCCGGTGAACATGGGGAGCGGCTGTAGACTTCGAGCGTGTCGCTGCCAAGCTGGCGGCGTTCAGTCATCCGCCACTGTCCATGCGCCGCATCGAGCGCAGCGAGACCGATATCGCCGATGCACGGCTTGCCGCCGCCGATGACGATCGGCGCGCGGTAGATTAGCAGGCGGTCGACCAGCCCGGCCTCGAGGAATGCCGCCGCCGCCCCGGCCCCGCCTTCGACGAACAGATATTGCACGCCCTCCATGTCGCGGATTGCATCCGGCGATGGCAGCGCGCGCCAGCCTTCCGGCGCTTCTCCATGGGTCAGCACCCAGCGTTCCGGGCTGCGTTCTTCGAGGCCGGCGAGGCGTACATCGAGGCGCGGCGCATCGGCCCGCAGGGTGCCGCCGCCGACCAGGATGGCATCGGCCTTGGCCCGCATCGCATGGCAATGGGAACGCGCCGCCGCGCCGGTGATCCAGCGGCTGGTCCCATCCGCCAGCGCGATGCAGCCGTCGAGCGAGGTCGCCAGCTTGAGCGTGACTTCGGGCCGGCCCTGACGGCGCTGCATGAGGTAGCCCGAGAGGCTGGCCGCAGCCTCGGGCGAATCGACCACCTCCGCCGCGATACCGGCGGCGTGAATGCGGGCCAGTCCCTTGCCGGCGGTGCGCAGGTCGGGATCCTCGCAGCCAATCACCACGCGCGCCAGACCCGAGACGGCGATCAATTCGGCGCAGGCCGGGCCACGCGCCGATTCATGTGCACAGGGCTCCAGCGTGACATAGAGCGTTGCGCCCTTTGCTCCATCACCCGCCCCGTCCAGCGCAATCGCCTCGGCATGCGGGCGTCCCCCTGCCCCGGTCCAGCCCCGCGCCAGCACTCGCCCGTCCTGGACGACAATCGCGCCAACGGCCGGATTGGGCCGGGACAGCGGCCGGGCGCGCGCCGCCAGGCTTGCCGCTGCCGCCAGCCAGCGCGCATCCTCTCGCTCAGTCACGCGCGCCGGAGACCTGTTGCTGGCTCTTGCGGATCGCTTCCCCATCTGCTCGCGCCGCCCGGGCCTCGGGGGCGCGTTCGTCGGCCGCCTGTTTCTCGATGGCCGCGACATCCATGCCGGACCGCTCGCCGATTGTCCGGTAAATCTGCCGCACCTCCTCCTCGCGTTTGGCCTGCTCGGCGGCCAGCCGTTCCTTGCGCCGCTGGTTGACGATATTGGTCGCGCGAATTTCGGCGTCGCTGCGGTCGGCCCGCCAGCTGGTGATATAAGTGACCTGCGGCGGCTTCGGCAGGCCGCGCAGCTCTTCTTGCGAGAAAACCAGGAAAATGCCAAGCGGCGGCAAGGCGGCGAGCAGCATGAAGCGCCAGCGGTTAGGCCCGGCTTGGCGGAAGACCGTAATGAGATCGCTAATGGCGCCGCCG
Source organism: Novosphingobium sp. (assembly GCA_031360905.1). Lineage (GTDB taxonomy): Bacteria > Pseudomonadota > Alphaproteobacteria > Sphingomonadales > Sphingomonadaceae > Novosphingobium. The sequence continues at coordinate 8,876 of JANMCD010000287.1, read as the reverse complement.
GGACTTACATCCCGCCACATGCCGCCACGACTGAAAAGGCTCATGCGCGCTAGATAGGGGCTAGCGGCGCGAAGTGCCAGCGGTCGATTATTGCTTAGCCGAATGCCGTATAGAGCCCCCGTCCCTCTCGCTTCAGCCAGCGGTTGGCTGCGGCGATGTCGCCTTCGTAGATTTCGGCCAGCAGCGCATGAAACCGGGGGCTGTGGTCGAAATGAACCAGATGCGCGACTTCGTGGGCAACGACCGACCGGCGCACGGCATCGGGAGCCATGACCAGCCGCCAATTCAGCCGGATCGTGCCTTTGGCACTGCAGCTGCCCCAGCGCCGCCGCGCATTCGACAGCGCCAATTTCGCCAGCGGCCGGCCGGCGCGCTCACAGTACTGCGCGAGATCTTCGGCGAATATCTGCCTGGCCTGGCCCTCCAGCCAGCGGCGCAAGCGGGTGGGCAACGTATCGACCGGCCCGCCGATCAGGATCGTTGCACTCTCCCGGCGCACGCTGCGCGGTGCTGTTTCGCCATGCTCGATGATCAGCGCTTCACCGCGATAGGCGATAGCGCCGCCCGGTTTCGGCGCGTCATCACGCGGCAACGCGTCCAGCTGCCGGGCCAGCCAGGCGGCGCGCGCGCGGGCGAATGTCAGTGCCTCGCCGGTACGGCCCCAGCGCGGCATCGACACGCGCACCTCGCTGCCATCAGGAGCCAGCCGAAGCGTCAGCCGGCGGGCATGTGGCAAGCGGCGCACGATGATCGGCAGGCGGCGCTCGCCAATCTCAATCACCGGCACGGCGCGCGGATCGCGCTTCAGCCAGTCAATCATCGCCGCCGCCCCAGTTTCCCTTCTTGCGGAGCCAATCTCCCTCCCGGCGGAGAACGTGCTGCTCGATCGGGCCGGCCTTGTCCTCGGACACTACCCGGCCAACCACCGAAGCGCCTGCGCGGTGGACCGCATCGCGGTCGCCGCAGATCAGATAGTGCCATGCCGGCAGCGGCTCGGCATTGGCGCGCAGGCGGTAGGCGCAGGTCTTCGGTAGCCATTCCACCGCAGCGGCGAGACGGGGGGTAAGGCGCAGGCAGTCGGGCACATAGGCGCGGCGGTTGCGGTAATCCTTGCAGCGCGCGGTGCCGGTATCGAGCAACCGGCAGGCGACATTGGTGAAATGCACCTCGCCGGTATCCTCGTCTTCAAGCTTGTGCAGGCAGCACTGGCCGCAACCGTCGCACAGCGCTTCCCACTGATCGCGCGAGAGCGATTCGATGGGTTGCTCCCAGAAGCGCGCCTCGGCCTTCACCGCACCCATTTCGCCAGCTCCGTTGCCACAGCTTGCGGGCCCTGGTCGATCGGCAGCATGGCGATGGGCTCGCCCTGCCGGCCCATCAGATAGGCAACCCGTGTGTGGTCCATCAGATAGCCGCCCGCCGATTCCGTGCCTCGGGCGGCATAGGCGCCGAACGACTTGGCGGCGGCGGCGATAGCGGCCGGCGGGCCGGTCAACCCGATCAGGCGCGGCGAGAAAGCGGCGGCAAATTCACCGACGACCGGGCCGGTATCCCGCGCCGGGTCTATCGTAATGAAGATCGGCTGGACCTGCGCGGCAAGCTGCGGCTGCGACCGCTCGAAATACTTGAAGCCCTGCATCATCGCACCGACGTCCATCGGGCAGGCATCCGGGCAGAAGGTGTAACCGAAATAGACGATGCGGTATTTCCCCGCGAAATCCTGCCAGCGCACCGTCCGCCCGTTCTTGTCGAGCAGCGCAAACGGCCCGCCAATCGCCGCGCCAGCCAGCGGCGGGCGCTCGGCAGGCGTCTGCGAACTGCATCCGGCGATTGCCAAGGACATGAAAAATACGGCAAAGACATGGAAACGCAGAGACATGGCGAAGCGGTTCATGCTCTGCTAAACTGACCCGCGCAAGGGGGCGAGGGTCGGTTCGTCGTCCGTTACGGCAGGCTCGCAGCAGGAGATGAGTTCAGTGGGGAAGCCAAGGATCGTCGCGCGCATTGTCCTGGCGCTGCTCGCGGGCGCGCTGATCGCGCCTGGCAGCGCGCAGGCGCAATTCTCGAAAAGCTACAAATTCCTCGAAGCCGTCCGCAAGAAAGAAGGCGGCGCGGTGACCGATGCGCTGGACGAACCGGGCTCCAACATCGTCAACACGCGCGATAGCACCACCGGCGAAACCGGGCTGCATATCGTCACCGCGCGGCGCGATATGACCTGGATGAGCTTCCTCATCGGCAAGGGCGCCAATATCGACGCGCGCGACGGGCGCGGCGCCACGGCGCTGCAAATCGCGGTCAATCTCGGCTTTCAGGAAGGGGTCAGCCTGCTGATCGACCACAAGGTGCGGCTCGAAGAGCCCAACACCGCCGGCGAAACGCCGCTGATTTCCGCGGTGCATCGCCGCGATATCGCGATCATGCGCCTGCTGCTCAAGGCCGGCGCCGATCCCGACCGGGCGGACAATTCCGGCCGCTCGGCCCGCGACTATGCCCTGCTCGACGGGAAAAGCAGCGCGTTGGTCTCCGAGATCGAAAGCGGCGCCAAGCCCAAGGGCCTGCGCAGCGGGCCGCAGCGGACCTACGGTCCGGCCTTGTGAGCGCATTGGCCGACCTGACGCTGGACGAACTGCGGCTGGCGCTGGCCCCGGCCATTGCCAGCGCGGCAATCTTCGACGGCTGGAGCAAGACCGCGGTTGCAGCGGCCGCGCGCGCGCAGGGGGTCGATCAGGCGGTCGCGGCGCTTGCCTTCTCCAGCGGCGCGATGGACATGATCGCGGCCTGGATCGCGGCTGTCGATGCCTCCATGGAACAGGCCTTCGCCGGCGATGCGCTGGCCGGCCTGTCGGTGCGGGCACGCATCCGCCGCCTGGTCGGCTTCCGGCTCGATGCCCTCGCCGGGCGCGAGGAAGCGCTGCGCCGGGCTTTGGCGATCATGGCGATGCCGCAGAACGCCGCGCGCTCGCTGCGGCTCGGCTGGGCTAGCGCCGATGCCATGTGGCGGCTGGCGGGTGATACCGCCACCGATTACAACCACTACAGCAAGCGCGCGATGCTGGCCGGGGTCTACGCCGCGACATTGGCGGTGCTCACCACCGACGAGAGCGAAGGACGGGTGGAAACCTACAACTTCCTCGACCGGCGGCTGGCTGACATCATGCGCTTCGAAAAAGCCAAGGCGCAATTGCTGCGCCCTAACGACGAGCGCTTCAGCCTGGCGCGTTTACTCGGACGACTGCGCTATCCGGCCACCTGATTTCGCCACGCGCGGCGCGTACTTGACCCAGATCAATTATTGCGAATGAGTTGCAATTACAGGCGCGATCTGGCAGCGCGACCCACATGACCCTCGATGCCCTTCCCATCGGCCAGCCGGCCCGCATCACTGCGGTCGACTGGACGCAGCTGGCCCAGGAGGAAGGCCAGCGCTTGCGCGCGCTGGGGATTGACTGCAACGCCGAGGTCACCATCGCCCACCGCGGCGTGCTGGGCGGGCGCGATCCGCTGGCGGTGACCATCGGCCGGATGACCGTGGCGCTGCGCCGCGCCCATGCCGAGGCCATGCAGGTGGACTTGCTCCCGGTCGAGGCGGCTTGATGGCACGCCACCGTACCGCCGCACTGGTCGGCAATCCCAATGCGGGCAAAAGCGCGCTGTTCAACGCGCTTACCGGCGCGCGCCAGAAGATCGCCAACTATCCCGGCGTTACTGTCGAGCGCAAGGCTGGCCGGCTGGTGCTGCCGTCTGGCGAGCCGGTGGAACTCACCGATCTGCCCGGCAGCTACGGCCTTTCCCCGACCAGCCCGGACGAGGAGGTGACCCGGGGCGTGATCCTGGGCGAACTGCCCGGCGAGGCGGCGCCCGATGTGCTGGTGCTGGTGCTGGACGCGTCCAATCTTGAGCAGCATCTGGTCTTCGCGCTGGAAGTCCTCGAACTGGGCAGGCCGACAGTGGTGGCGCTCAACATGGTCGATCTGGCCGAGCGCGACGGGCTGGTGGTCGATCCGGCGGCGCTGGCGAGCGAACTCGGGGTGCCGGTGATTCCGACCATTGCCGTGCGCCGGCGCGGACTTGCCGAGCTGACGCAGGCGATTGCCGATGCCGAGGAACGCAATCCCGAAACGCCGCACCCGCACAACTTCCTGCCCGAACGCCGACTGACCGCCCATGCCATCGCCGGCAGCGCGATTCTTTCGGAATCAAAGCGGCACCGGCTGCATTCGAAGCTCGATCGGCTTTTCCTCCATCCCTGGCTGGGGCCGCTGATCCTTTTCGCGCTGCTGTTCATCGTCTTCCAGGCGGTTTTTTCCGGGGCCGCGCCGTTTGCCGACGGCTTGCAGGCGGGAGTGGACTGGCTGAGCGCGGGAGTCCGGCAGACCATGCCCGCGAGCCTGGCGCGCGATCTGGTGACCGAGGGCATCCTGTCGGGCGTTGGCTCGGTGGTGGTGTTCCTGCCGCAGATCGTCATCCTGTTCTTCTTCATCCTGGCGCTCGAATCCTCGGGCTATATGGCGCGCGCCGCCTTCCTGATGGACCGGATGATGGCCAGCGTCGGGCTTTCGGGCCGCAGCTTCATTCCGCTGCTCTCGAGCTTCGCCTGCGCGATACCGGGAATCATGGCGACGCGCGGCATCGCCGATCCCAAGGACCGGCTGACCACCATCCTGATTGCCCCGCTGATGACCTGCTCGGCCCGCCTGCCGGTTTATGCGGTGATTATCGCCGCCTTCATTCCGAACCGCGCGGTCGGCCCACCGGGTTTCGCGGTTTTCGGGCTGCAGGGCCTGGTGCTGTTCGGACTTTATGTCGCGGGGATTTTCGGGGCGATGGTGGTGGCGCTGGTGCTGCGCAGTTCGCTGACCAAGGGCGCGGCGAGCGGCTTCATCATGGAGCTGCCGAAATACCAGATGCCGCAGCTGCGCGACCTCGCCATTGGCCTCGTCCAGCGCGCCTGGATCTTCCTGCGCCGCGCCGGCACGATCATTTTCATGGTGACGGTGGTGCTATGGCTGCTGCTCAACTTCCCGCGCGCCGAGCCGGGCAAGAGCCAGATCGACGCTTCCATCGCCGGCCACATCGCCAATGGCCTTGCCGTGGTGGTCAAGCCAATCGGCTTCAACCGCGACATCGCTCTGGCACTGATCCCGGCAATGGCGGCGCGCGAAGTGGCCGTCAGTTCGCTGGCGACGACCTATGCCGTCGATGCCGCCGACGACGAGCAGACCGTCAGCGCTCTCGGCAGCCAGCTCAAATCTCGCTGGAGCCTGCCGACGGCGCTGGCCTTCCTCGCCTGGTTCGTCTTCGCGCCGCAATGCCTGTCAACTATCGCTGTTGCCCGGCGCGAAACGAATGGGTGGAAATGGCCCGGCTTCATGCTCGCATATCTGTTCGGATTGGCTTACGTTTTTGCCGGCCTGACGTACTGGATTGCAATCGCTCTCGGGCTGTGAATGTGCCCGTGGAAAAAGACTGTGCAATCCGGTTGGCGAACGACCGGCGGGGGCCTACATCTTTGCGGGAATCACCTATTGGAGCGCCGTCGCGCTCGGGTTCTAGGCTTACGAGGATTTCATGGCAGGCAGCGTCAACAAGGTCATCCTGATCGGCAACCTCGGCCAGGATCCCGAAGTAAAATCGTTCCAGAACGGCGGCCGGATCGCCAACCTGCGCATCGCCACTTCGGAAAACTGGAAAGACAAGGCGACCGGCGAGCGCAAGGAGCGCACCGAATGGCACACGGTGGTGCTCCAGTCCGATGGGCTGGTCGGGGTTGCCGAGCGCTATCTCAAAAAGGGCAGCAAAATCTACATCGAAGGCCAGCTGCGCACCCGCAAATGGCAGGATCAGAGCGGCAACGACCGATATACCACCGAGGTGTCGGTGGGCATGAACGGCGTGCTGACCATGCTCGACGGAGCGCCGGGCGGCCAGCGCAGCGGCGCCGCCAGTGGCGGCGGTGATGCCAGCAGCGGCGGCGATTGGGGCGGCGGCGGATCGCGTTCTGGCGGCGGTGGCGGTAACGATTGGGGCGGCGGCAAGCCTGCTGGCGGCACTGGCCGTCAGGAGTTGGCGGATGATCTCGACGATGATATCCCGTTCTGAACATCCGCCTTGGCGGATGGTCCATCAGCCGCCGCGCAAGCAAGGATAGCCAGCTGCGGAAAACTGTTTCAACCCGCACAAACGTGATTTCACCGCACAATCTCAAGAAAAATTTGCTTGTGGGAACCAATTCGATAAAAAAGGGTATCACGATCGTACACGCCGAGAGCGCAGCCGCCAGCTGGTAAAAATTAACACAAAAACAGGTAGGCGGCGCAGCGTGTCTGGATTGCGAACCGGCTCGAATCGATTTGCGGAAGTCCGGCCAAAATATTGGCCTTAAGCGCTCTTTGGGAGAGTTGAAGTGACTAACGTCGTACTGATGGTTTCCACCCATCGCGAAACAGATGAGCCAAAATTCGGCGGCAGCCAGCCGATTAGCGTTAGCCTGCCGGAAGGAGCGGTTCTGGGAATGCTCGACGAAGAGAGCGGACGCTGGGCGCCGCTTCTCTCAGAAAAGCCCGGGCCGCGCTCGCGCACCACCGATTGGTCGGTCCTCGATAGCTGACGCCTCACGTATTGCCCATCAATCCCTTCAATGCGGCAAACGGGTTGCCAGCGCCCTTGCCGAGCAGACCGCCCCTGCGCGTCTCCTCGGCCTCTGGCCCGGTAGCGAACGGATCGATGGCGAGTGCGAGGCTCTGCGCCACCGCCTCGCCGATATCAAAATCGCAGCCGGTGTATTCGATATCGTCCAGAGCCTTGGCGTCGAGTTCCAGATTATCGTCCGGCTCGTGACTGCCGGCGGGCACGAAGCGCAGGAGTAGTGGCTGGCGGATCACCGTAGCGAAGTCCTCGGCCGATACTGCGCAGCTCTGGACAATGTCGGCACTGAGATTGCCGCGGGCCTCCACCGCCTGGCCGTTGCGGGTGAGCGCCACCTCCGCCTCCAGCCGGTCGATCCGCACCAGCTCGAACCGCACCGCAAGAGCGGCGCGTTCGATTTCGTTGGCGGTGAGCCGCAGTGTCAGGCCCTCCACCTGGCGGACGTCGAGCACACGCGAGAATTCGGCGGCGCTCACCGCGGTATAGCTCCCGCCAACAGCGCCGCCGCCGGGATGACGCGGAGTCCGTCGGCCAGTGCCAGCAGCCGCGCTGCCGCCTTGGCCGGGTTGCCGCCGCCCTCGACCATTGTCGCATTGCGCGACACCACTTCGGCCAGCGCCGCCTCGCCCAGCGGTAGCGCCTCGCGGATCGCGCCAAGTCGGCCGCCGAGCGCGCCCATGAGCTTGCCGACATGTTTGCCCACAACCAGATCGCCGACACCGCTCTGGCGCAACTGGCCCTCCATATCCTCGACGAACAGCTCGTTCAGCCGCACCGAGGCTTGGGTCAGCGCCTCGTCCTGCTCCATCCGCAGCAGCACCAGCGCCAGCACCAGGGTAATCGCATCGAACCGGCCCGGCACGCTGTCGGCCAACCCGCATTCCACATACCATTGCGGCTCGCGCGCAATCTCGACCACCCGGTGCCACAGCGGGCGCAGCGCAGCGCGGTCATCGTCGCGTTTGCCCAGTAGGCGGGAGAGGATCGACACGGGGCGTGACTTTCGTTCAGCGGCAATTCAACCCCCCGGCACCACCCGCAGTTCCCATCGGCATAGCGGCCAATGGCATTGCGATATCGTGCCGGCAGTTCTAAGGCTTGCGCCGTTACACGGGCGGGTTGCCGGGTGGCAATGGAGTTTCGAATTATGCAGTTGGCAGGACGTAAAGGTCTGGGGTTGGTATTCGCGGCGGGGCTGGCGATGCTCGCTGGCGGCTGCGCGTCGATCCGCGACCACCGCGGCTATCTGCTCGATACCGCGCTGGTCGATTCGGTTCTGCCGGGTGTCGACAACCGCGTCTCGGTCGAACGCACCTTGGGCCGACCGACCTTCGTCAGCCAGTTCGGCGATCAGGCCTGGTATTATGTTTCGCAGGACACCACGCAGAAGGCGTTCCGCCGCCCCCGGACCAAGCAGCAGACCATCTTGCGGGTGCGGTTCGATCCGGCCGGCAACGTTGCCGCGGTCGATCGGGCGGCGACGGAGAAGATCGTCCGGCTCGATCCCAACGGCGACAAGACCCCAACGCTCGGACGCGACCGAGGGCTGCTGGACGATATCTTTGGCAATATCGGCTCGGTCGGTGCCCCGGGCATGGGCGGCGGCGGTGGCGGCGGTGCGGGCGGCGGACCCAACGGCAGCTGAATTTCCTGTGCGCCTGCTTGGGAGCCCTGGCCGCGTCCTGCGGTGAGGCTGGACAAATACGCTTGAAGCCCCATATCCGCCGGCATGGATAATCCTGCGGCGAGCCACGGCCTCATCCAGTGGCACGGCACCACCATCATCGGCGTGAAAAGGGGCGGCAGAACCGTCATTGCCGGCGACGGTCAGGTCTCGATGGGCAACACCGTGATGAAGCCCAATGCGCGCAAGGTCCGCCGGCTCGGGGAAGGTGACAGGGTAATCGCCGGGTTCGCCGGGGCCACTGCGGATGCGTTCACCCTGTTCGAGCGGCTCGAACGCAAGCTCGAGCAATATCGCGGTCAGTTGATGCGCGCCGCAGTGGAACTCGCCAAGGACTGGCGGACCGACAAGTACTTGCGCAATCTCGAAGCGCTCATGATTGTCGCCGACGCCGAGGTTATGCTGATCCTTACCGGCATTGGGGATGTGCTGGAGCAGGAGGCCAAAAACGAAACGTGCATCGCGGCGATCGGCTCGGGCGGCAATTATGCGCTGGCGGCGGCCAAGGCGCTGTCGGATTACGAGGACGACCCCGAGAAAATTG
>JANMCD010000278.1:0-2819 GCA_031360905.1 Novosphingobium sp. | reverse complement strand
GCGCTCCAAAAGGTTTCGGCCGAATCCGACACACTGCTCGCCATGCTCTCGACCGCGCTCCAGATCAGCCGCGCCGAAGCGGGGATCGGGCGCGAACGCTTTATCGAAACCGACGTGGCGGCCATGCTGGCGGATCTGGTGGAACTCTATGGACCGGTCGCCGAGGAGCAGGGAATGGTACTGTTCTGCAATGCACCCAAGGAATTGACCGTCCCGCTGCACCGCGAACTCCTGAGCCAGGCACTGGGCAATCTGATCGAGAATGCGCTCAAATATGCGCACGGTGGCCGCAGGATTGCGCTTTCTGCCGAACCTTCGCCTGGCGGCATTACTCTAAGCGTCGCAGACGATGGCCCCGGAATTCCGGCAGAACGCCGTGCCGAAGCACGCAAGAAATTCGGACGGCTCGATCCGGCACGCAGCGTCTCGGGTTCCGGCCTCGGCATGTCGTTGGTCGAGGCTGTCGCAAGACTTCATGGCGGCGACATTGCCCTGGAAGACAATGCGCCCGGCTTGAAGGTGGTTTTGACCATCAAAGGATAGCGCAATGCAGCAATCTCGATCCCCTCGCTGCAAATGACGATCAGGGCGATGACAGCGCCTGACGTCACGTTGGTAGCCGGGGCCGCCGGCCCCGGCGAACCGCTCAGAACTCCCCTTGAATGACGAGGCCAATTGTCACCTGCGGACTATTCTCCAAGGTGACTGCAATGCCAGGCCCGATATTGAACTTGTCGGGTGCCGCCAGCTGATAGCCCAGCTCAAGCGAGGCTGGTGCGCCCTTCTCCACGACGAGATCGAGGATGAATGCATCGTCGGCGCGCGCTGGTGCTTTAACACCAAGAATGAACCCCGGGGTCCATATGGCATCACTTCCGGGCGGATTGGAATATTCGACGAAGCCATTACCATAGAACACAACCCTGCCGACGGTTTTGACGACAATCACCGTGCCGGTCAGTGCTACTCCCAATTTGGGCTGCGAATAGTCGATCACCGCCGACAGCGAGGTGGCGATGGTCGGTGTGTGCCCGTCATCGGCGTGCCAGCGTTGCTCCCAGCCCACCCCCGCTGTCTTGCCGAGATGAAGTTTGTCATCCCAGGTGACAATCGGCAACAACAGCGACAGCACAGCGTCACACGCGCCGCGCTCCTTACCCGGCGCAAACTGGATCGCAGTCTGTAGCTGTGTTGTTCCCGATGCGCTCGACAGGCCCATCGCCAGCGTCGGACGTTGCGGGTCGGTCGGCTGTCCGTCGAGCAGTGAACTGAAGGCAGACACACCCTGCTGATCGGCGACATCGTCGCCGCAGTCGATTTCCGGGCTATGTGTTCGTGTTTTGGCGAATGCCTGTTGGGGCATTGCGCACGGAAGCGCCACCAGGAATGCTATCAGCAATCTCAGTATCAGTCGCACGAAACGCCCCGCTTCAGATGCTCTATCGATGGCTGAAAGGAAGTCGCGGTATCATAGCTGGACCTGCGGCCCAAGTTCTAGGACCCGTTCGTCGCCCAATTCGCCGCCGTTGACATCGATAGCAGGGGCGCGTGACCGGTTCATTAAACTCCAGTAATCTGACACCGTATCAAGGGATCCAGTTCGCCTGTATGCGCTCGGCAAATGCAAAGAGAAATGCGCCCGACCAGGCGAGCAGCAGAATTCCGTTGATGGATCCGATCGCAACTATCAGGCGCAGCGCCCCATGCGGCAAGATGTCATCAAAGCCGAGCGACGAATAGGTCTCTGCCGCAAAATAGAACATGCCAAGCAGGCCTGGCTGCTCGCCCGAGAACCAACCAATGTTGAGCGGCACATCGGCAATCCAGTAAATCAGCGAATATCCGGCAATTTCTAACAGATGGGCGCAGATTACCAGCGTCAACACACCGGGAACATGAATCTGGGGATGCCAGGATGAGCGGGAAAATCGGGTGACAACAGAAAGTGCCTCAAGGTGGAAGATTGTCGTTCCGAAGACAGCGATCAGGGTTAGCGTGATCGCGATTGTTGCATCATGCATCGGCAGCTGGACCATGTTTTCCTGATGCGGCGTCCGGTTCGCGAGGGGGGACAGGAACCGGACGCCGCTGGGATTGCCGAGTGTTGGAGTGGGTAGGATCAACTCGACGAGGCAAGCTTTAGAGGCAATGCATTTGCTGTTCGATGGCCGGGAAATGAAGCATTTTTAATGCGGCTTCGCGCGTCACATGCTGTCGACCGTATTGCAATCCGACGGCTTGGAAAATGTCGCCACAATGAAACAGCGCCCCGCTTATGACGGGACGCTGATCGGGGCGCAGGAGAATGCTTGCTTGAGCTATCCGGTCGGATGCGCGGCGGTTGCGGTCTTGTGCGCGGCTGGGGCTGCGGGCCTCGCCGCCGCAAGTGCGCGGGCCGGCTTGGCAGCGGTGCGCGCCGGCGCGGTAGTGCGCGAAGTGGCTATCCGCGTCAGCGAGGCGGTGCGAGCTGGTGCCGCAGCCGAACGCCGGGATGGGGCTGGCGTCACCGCGTGCCGAGGTGCGAGAGCAACCGCACCGCCGGCACATTTGGTGAATTGCCCATGGGTATCACGGCACGGCGCGGCGGCATTGGCAGGGGCAACGACGGTGAGGGCCGAGACCCCGAGCAGCATCGCGGTGGCAAGGGTACGAAAGTTGTTCATCTTGATACTCCTTCTTACGGGGCCGGATGATCCCGGACCGTGGAGCTGTTTCTAGATGCCATCGCATCACCGGAGCGTGGCTTCACGGTTAAACATCGGTAATGCAGAACGAACGTCCGCGCTCAAGGTCTTTGGAAGCAAGGTCGAATGACCGAC
>JANMCD010000209.1:0-1794 GCA_031360905.1 Novosphingobium sp. | reverse complement strand
CGAATGGCCCGCGCCGGATTGCTCCTCTGCCGGGGCGCAAATCCAGACATCGTCGGAAAAACGCGCGGCGATGCGTTCGAGCACCGCGAGGCCGCGGGCGGCGATGCCATCGTCGTTGGTCAGCAGGATGCGCATCAGGCGCTGTTTGCGGAATTTGGCGGGGTGAGCCGCGTGATGCCGCCCATATAGGGATGCAACACCGCGGGCACCTCGACCGAGCCATCCTCCTGCTGGCAGTTCTCCAGCACCGCCACCAGCGTCCGACCGACAGCGAGGCCCGAGCCGTTGAGCGTGTGGAGAAACACAGTCGAAGTTCCGAACGGCCCCCTGCCGAAACCACCAGTCCCAAATCCTTCACCTGCACCACTCGGCTTAAATCGCGCATTCATCCGCCGAGCCTGGAAGTCGCCGCAATTGGAGATCGAGGAAATCTCGCGGTAGGCGCCCTGGCCCGGCAGCCAGACTTCGAGATCGTAGGTTTTTCGCGCGGTGAAGCCCATGTCGCCGGCGCAGAGCAGCATTTTGCGGTAGGGAAGGTCCAGAGCCTGCAGGATCGATTCCGCCGCCGTGGTCATGCGTTCGTGCTCAGCGGCGGAATCCACTGGTCGGCAGATGGTCACCAGCTCGACCTTGTCGAACTGATGCTGGCGAATGTAGCCGCGCGTGTCCTTGCCGGCCGCGCCCGCCTCGGAGCGGAAACAGGGGGTGAGGGCGGTGAGGAGGATTGGCAGGGCGGACTCGGCCAGGATTTGCTCACGCACGGAGTTGGTGAGCGATACCTCTGCGGTGGGGATCAGCCAGCGGCCGTCGGTGGTACGGAAGAGATCGTCGGCGAATTTGGGCAGCTGGCCGGTGCCGAACACCGCCTCGTCGCGCACCAGCAGCGGCGGCGCGCATTCGGTGTAGCCGTGCTCGCCGGTCTGCTTGTCCAGCATGAACTGGCCAAGCGCGCGCTGGAGCCGGGCCATCTGGCCGCGCAGAAAAGTAAAACGCGCGCCGGAGATCAGCGCCCCGGTCTCGAAATCGAGGCCGAGCGCAGGACCGAGATCGGCGTGTTCTTTCGGTTCGAAGGTGAACTGACGCCGAGTGCCCCAGCGCGAAACCTCGACGTTGCCGGCCTCATCCGTGCCATCGGGTACATCATCGTCGGCAAGGTTGGCTATTGCCGACAACGCTTCACGTAATTCGCGCGCAGACTCTTTCATTCGCGCTTCAAGGACTGGCAAGCCGCGCTTAAGTGACTCAGCCACTGCTTTTGCGGCGTTTGCGGCTTCGATATTGCCCTCGGCTATAAACTTGCCGATTGCCTTGGACATACCGTTGCGCTCGGCAAGCAGTTTGTCAGCCTCAGTTTGAGCTGCACGAAGGTCACTGTCTGTGGACAAGATTTGATGAGCCTGAGGGCCCACCCCCCGCCGCGCGAGCGCGGCGTCAAAAGCTTGCGGGTCGTCGCGGATCAGGCGGATGTCGTGCATGGCCCGGCGCTATGCCGCCTTGGCTGTTGACGCGCAAGGCTGGCTGGCACGGGGCAGCGCGTCCCGATCAATCGTCAGTCTCCACATAGGTCGAGATGAAATCCAGCGTCTGAGCGGCGGCGTTGGTGTTGTTCGTCACCCAAACCGACGGTGCCAGGAACGTCGTGGCCGCCGGGATGTTGGCGGTGATCTTGCCGCTCGCGCTCGCGCCGGTCGAGAGGTTGGTCACCTGCCAGGAAATGCCGCTATCGTTGGGCGCGCACCACAGCGCCAATTCCAGCAGCGAGGTGTTGTCGATCGGAAAGCTCGCGCCGAGATC
>JANMCD010000193.1:0-2714 GCA_031360905.1 Novosphingobium sp. | reverse complement strand
AACGCGCAACGGCTCGTGACCGAGCGCGCGGTCGCCGATCACATCATGCGCACCCGGCTGGCGGACATCGAGCACAGGCGCATGGGTGCAGGTTATCCCTGCCTCCGCAAGGTCATGCCCCAGCGCTTCGGCGTTGGCCCGTGCCGCTTCGATCGCGCTGACCGGAGCGACATCGTAGAGCTGGTCGAACGCCGCGCCCCACGGCCAGGCCGGCCAGTGGGGCGGCTTCATCCGTGTGACTTCGCCGCCTTCCTGGTCGATAGTAATCAGCAGCCGCTCGCGCCCGTGGACGTCCCGCAGGCTGTCGGTCAGCGCCCGAAGCTGCGTGCGGCTTTCAATATTCCGCCCGAACAGGATATAGCCGGTGGGATCGGCATCGCGAAAGAACGCGCGCTCCTCGCCCGTCAGTTCCGTTGCGGAAAGACCGAAGATCGCTGGCGTCATTGTAGGGAAATCGCAGGATCGCGCGCTTTTCGCAAGCGCGCCAACCTCGGATCATGTGCAAAAACCCGTGGTTTCAGCCCTTGACCTGACAGGCGAGCCCCGCCGCCTTCAACCGGCTGCACAGCGCCTGCGCTCCGCCGGCTTCGCCGGGCAGGACCTGGAGACGATACACTGTGCCGATATCGGCCTGTCCTTCGACGATCTGGTGCTTCAAGCCGGCAAGCGTGCTGTATTGCGCGGCAAGCTTGCTCCAGCCGGTTTCCGCCGTGGCCTGCGTCGAATAGGCGCCGACCTGCACCACCGGGCCTTTTGTGGTTGCGGAGCTGGCGGCAAAGGGGGTCGCGGAGGACGCCGGAACCTTCGCCGAGGTGAGGCTGGGCCGGGATGCAGGAATCGCCGATGCGCCCGCATCGCCGATTTTCGCCGACCGCGTCTGGCCTTCCGAGACCGCAAAGGCGGAATCGCCGGTGCCGTCGAAGGTCTTGCCGCCGGGGTTCTTCGGCGTCTCCTTGTAGGGCTGCACGGGAGCCTGGATGGTGCTGCCGTCGGCCACCAGAGCAGGATCGGATGCGCCGTGGCTTGCCCACCAGATGCCGCCGACCAGCGCGATCAGCGCGACCATACCGATCAACACGAACCCGAACATGCGGGCACCATCGGTGCTCGCGTCCTCATCGTCGTCATCGTCGGCATCAAGCCAGGGGAGCCGCTCGCGCTCGTCGGCAAGGGCCAACTGCTCGGCCTCCGGCACCTCGTGCTCGGCTGGATTGCCCGTGCCATCGGGGTCAGCTTCGTCGCGGGTCCGGTCAGTATCCGCCATATTCACATTTCCTCTACCGCAGTGACACCCAGCACCGCCAAGCCGTTGCGCACGATCTGCCCGAGCTGTGCCGCAAGGAATAATCTAGCACCAGTTAGTTTACCATTCTGTACCGCGATGAAACGCTTTTCGGGCCGATCGTTCCCCAAGTTCCAGTAAGCATGAAACGCGGCCGCCAGATCGTGGAGAAAGAACGCGATCCGGTGTGGCTCGCGCGCTGCGGCGGCGGCCTCGGCGAGCCGGGGGAACTGGGCCGCGAGCTTGATCAGTTCGATCTCTTCCTGCCCGAGCAATTCCAGTTCGGCATCGTCCGGCCCCAGCCCTTCCGCCGACGCCTTGCGCATCGTCGAGCAGATCCGGGCGTGGCAATATTGCACATAAAACACCGGATTGTCCTTGGAGGCTTCGACCACTTTGGCAAAGTCGAAATCCATCGGCGCTTCCGGCTTGCGGGTAAGCATGGTAAAGCGCACGACATCCTTGCCGACTTCGCGAACAACATCTGCCAATGTCACGAAGTTACCGGAACGCTTTGACATTTTCACCGGATCGCCGCCGCGCAGCAGCTGCACCATTTGCACCAGCTTGACCTCGAACGGGATCGGCTTGCCTTCTCCGCCAGTCATGGCCGCCACCGCCGCCTTGATCCGCTTGACCGTCCCGGCATGGTCCGCGCCCCAGATATCGACCAGCGCGTCGGCGCTCTGCGCCTTCTGGAAGTGATAGGCGAGGTCGGCGCCGAAATAGGTCCAGCTGCCGTCGGACTTGCGGATCGGCCGATCCTGATCGTCGCCGAAGCTGGTCGAGCGGAACAGCGGCAGCTCGACCGGCTCCCAGTCGTCCAGCACCTTGCCCTTGGGCGCTTCGAGCACACCGTCATAGACCAGATCGCGGGCGCGCAGCCAGGCTTCGGCCTCGGCAGGCTTGCCCGCAGCCTGGAGTTCGGCTTCGGATGAGAACAGATCGTGGCGGATGCCGAGCAATGCGAGGTCGTCCCGGATCATCACCAACATCGCCGCGACGGCGCGGGTGCGGAACAGGACAAGCCAATCGGCTTCCGGCGCTGCCGCGAAGGTGTCACCAAACTCCCGGGCCAGTTCCTGCGCTACCGGGATCAGATAGTCGCCCGGATACAGCCCTTCCGGAATATCGCCCACCGCCTCGCCCAGCGCCTCGCGATACCGCAGATGCGCCGAGCGGGCGAGGACATCGACCTGGCCGCCGGCGTCGTTGACGTAATATTCGCGGATCACCCGGTGCCCGGCAAACTCCAGCAGCGCCGCCAGCGCATCGCCGACCACTGCGCCGCGGCAATGGCCCATATGCATCGGCCCGGTCGGGTTGGCCGAGACATATTCGACATTGACGGTGCTGCCGCGCCCGATGTCGGAACGGCCGTAGTCCGCCCCCAGCGCCGCCAGCGTCCGCAATTCCGCGATCCAGCTGGCGG
>JANMCD010000183.1:0-1800 GCA_031360905.1 Novosphingobium sp. | reverse complement strand
GCCTGGACGGCGGGGCTATCCGAAATGGCGAAGTCTTTCACCCAATCCTCCCCGGCACGGGGAGGTGGCGCGAAGCGACGGAGGGGTCCCGCCAATCGTCACGCGCGGCGCTAGAGGAGAGGTGGGACCCCTCCGACAGGTGATCGACCAGCCACCACCCCCTTGCGGGGGGGGTTTGCGTGACGCAGCTGGCGTTCGCGCCCCATGCACCGCGTCCGCCAGCGCCTGCGTCATGTCGCGCACCGGGCCGGCGGCATCAACGCCGTGTTTCGCAACCAGCTCGACCAGCGCCGAGCCGACGACCACCCCGTCCGCCACCCTGGCAATGGCCGCCGCTTGCTCCGGCGTGCGCACCCCGAAGCCCACTGCGACCGGCAAATCCGTCGCCGCCTTCAGCCGCCCCACCGCATCCTCGATCGAACCCAGCGCCGCCTGCTGCTTGCCCGTAATCCCCGCCACCGAGACGTAATAGAGGAAACCTGAAGTGTCCTTGAGGATCGCTGGAAGCCGCGCTTCGTCGGAAGTCGGCGTCGCGAGCCGGATCGGCGAGATGCCCGCCGCGCGCAGCGATGGCCCGAGCTCCTGGTCCTCCTCAGGCGGAATATCGACGCAGATCACGCCGTCGACCCCGGCGTTCTTGCATTCACCGGCGAACCATTCTGGGCCGCGCGTGCACATCGGATTGGCATAGCCCATGAGCACCAGCGGCACGTCCGGATGCCGGGCGCGAAAATCTTGGGCAATGCGGAAAATATCCGCCGTCCGCGTCCCAGCGCCGAGCGAGCGCAAATTCGCCGCCTGGATCGCCGGGCCGTCGGCCATCGGATCGGTGAACGGCATGCCCAGCTCGATCACATCCGCGCCGCCTTCGACGAGAGCGTCGAGGATGCCGGAGGTAGCTTGCGCTGTCGGATCGCCGGCGGTGATGAAGGTGACAAGCGCTGGACCGCGCGCGAAAGCGGCGGCAAATCGGCTCACTTGATTGAAATCAAGATGCCAAGGAGTGCGGTCGCGACCGCAACGATGCCAGAAGTGAGAACGCCCATTCTGACGGTATTCCGGGCCAATGCGGCTTCGAGCTGATCCTTGAAGTAATCCTTGGTGACCAAGTCTTCTGCACTCGCGTTGATCTCGGAGGCGATAGCTTCCGTTTGCTTGCGCGAAAGCCCCGAGGCTTCGAGCCGATGTGTGGACGTCAAGGGATTGTATGCATTCATGAGGGCGTTCCTATCACAAAGCTACTGCATTTGCACGACCATTCAATCTCTGAATTGCAGTGACTTTGGATCGAAATGCGACGAGCGCGGGGCGGCCCTTGGCGAAGGCCGAATATAGGCGGGTCATTGCTTGTTAACTGCCCGTCTAATCAACGCCGTGACACTCAGCGCGAGCAGGCCAGAGATTGGAATGATGTTGGCTGGTGTCGCCAGTGTCCAATAATCAGGGTGTGGTTCGTCATGCATCAGCCAGCCGAACACGAACCACACAGGCAGGTAAAACACCAATGTCAGCAGCAAAATGACTGCGAGCCAACCAATTCTACTCACAGGCTCACCCCCAGCGCCTCGGCGACGGTGAAAATATCCTTGTCTCCCCGCCCGCACAGGTTTGCCAGGATAATCGCGTCCTTGGCCATGGTCGGTGCCATCTTCGCCACCGCCGCAATGGCATGGCTCGGCTCGAGCGCCGGGATGATGCCTTCGGTGCGGCAGAGCAGCTGGAAGGCTTCCAGCGCCTCGCTATCGGTCACCGAAGTGTAATCGACGCGGCCGATATCTTTCAGCCAGCTGTGCTCGGGAC
>JANMCD010000142.1:0-4897 GCA_031360905.1 Novosphingobium sp. | reverse complement strand
TTAAGGGGCTGACATAGATAGCAGATAAAGGCTATGTATGTCATATGGTTAGAGTGAGGCGCAGGAGCCGCCTTGGGCGGGGTGTCCAGGAAGAACTGATCAAGTATTTCTGCGGCGGCGTGACGGCACGCACGGCGGCTGAGATTGCGGGGGTGAACCGCAATACGGCGATCCTCTTCTACCACAAGCTTCGCGAGGTGATCTTCGAGGCTCTGGAGGCAGAGGCACCCGAGCTGCTGGCGGGTGAGATCGAGGTCGATGAGAGCTACTTCGGTGGCCACCGCAAAGGCAAGCGCGGACGCGGCGCCGCGGGCAAGGTGCCGGTGTTCGGATTGCTCAAGCGGCAGGGCAAGGTCTATGTTGCGATCATCGCAAATGCCCGCTCAGACACGCTTATTCCGATCATCCGCGACAAGATCAGGCCCGACAGCGTGGTCTATACCGACGCCTTTCGTAGCTACGATGTGCTCGACGTTTCGGAGTTCCACCACATGCGGATCAACCACTCCAAGCTGTTCGCCGATCAGCGCAATCACATCAACGGCATAGAGAACTTCTGGAACCAGGCGAAGCGCCGCCTGCGGGGCTACAACGGCATCCCCAGGCAGCACTTTCACCTGTTCATCAAGGAGTGCGAATGGCGCTTCAATTACCGCCCCATCGGGCGTATGCAGGCAGCCCTGACGCGTTGGTGGTTCAAGTAACCCAAGTAACCCTATCTATGTCAGCCCCATATTTTTAATGACCTTCTGCTCCGGCAAGAAGGTCTCGCCCGGCGCAATGGGAGCTTGATCAACTTGCGCAAGCGCTATGTTTCCAATGAGATTCTGCCACCAAGGGCCAAACGCGTTAGGTAGAAATAAACAACATTCCGGGTGGGTTGTAGGAATTCAATCAGCCGCCCTACCGCAACTTCGCAATCGCGATACCGTCCTCTTTCGCCCGGTCCTTGGTCGATTCCTCGCTGCGCTTAAGTGCCTTGGCGATGGCTTTCAGGCCCATGCCCTTGGCCGCCAGCGTGCGCAGCGTGGCTACTTCATCGGAGCGCCAGGGCTGGCGGTGGCGCGTGAATTGTTCGGGCATATTCTACTCACCTTCTTCGGTGGGGAGGGGCTGGGGTGGGGGTTCGGCGCCAGCGTGGACGCGAGGCCTGACGGCCTCACTCCCCCTCCCCCTAACCCCCTCCCCGCCGGGGGGAGGGGGAATCACTTGGCCTTTTTCGCGGGAGCCTTCTTCTTCGCCGGAGCCTTCTTGCGGCCCTTGCCCTTCACCGGACCCCTGGCGGCCTTCTCGTCGATCAGCACGACCGCAGCTTCCGCCGTCAACGCTTCCGGCTCGGTGCCGCGCGGCAGGGTGGCGTTGGTGGTGCCGTCGGTGACGTAGGGGCCGTAGCGCCCGGCCATCAGCTTGATCTCGCCGCCCGAGGTGGGATGCGCCCCGAACGTCTTGAGCGGCTCGGCTGGCGTCCGCGCGCCCCGCCCGCCGCCGTTCGCCGCATCGGCCAGCTTGGCGACCGCCGCGTTCATCCCGGTGTCGAACACTTCGGCCGTCGCGCGCAGCTTGGCGTATTTTCCATTATGCGCGAGGTATGGCCCGTAACGCCCGATGCTAGCAGTGATCGGCAGCTGCGTTTCGGGATGAGTGCCGAGCTCACGCGGCAGGCTGAGCAGTCTCACCGCCCAGTCGAGATCCAATTCAGGGATGTCCTTGGGAATCGAGGCGCGCTTGGCCTCCTTGCCCTCGCCGAGCTGGATATAGGGGCCGAAACGCCCGGTCCGGCGGGTGATGCTTTCGCCACTTTCCGGGTGCTTGCCGACCTCGACATCGTCGCCCCCGCCTTCCGCGCCATTACCGCCGGGCTGGGCGAACTTGCGGGTGAACTTGCATTCCGGATAGTTCGAGCAGGCGACAAAAGCGCCGAACCGTCCGCCCCGGAGCGACAGCCGCCCTACATCGCATAGCGGGCACCGCCGCGGGTCGGTGCCGTCGTCGCGGGGCGGGACGAGATAGTCCGACAGGAATTCGTCGAGCGCCTCGGTGACATCGGAGGGCTTGCGCTCCATCACCTCGTCGGACTTGGGCTTGAAATCCTTCCAGAAGGCTTCGAGCACAGATTTCCACGCCGCCCGTCCGCCGGAAACCTCGTCGAGTTCATCCTCCATCCCGGCGGTGAAATCGTACCCGACGTAGCGCGGGAAAAACCGTTCGAGAAAGGCTGTGAGCAGCCGCCCCGATTCCTCGGCAAAGAAGCGGTTCTTCTCGGTGCGGACGTAGTTGCGGTCCTTCAGCACCTGCAACGTGGAGGCGTAGGTCGAAGGGCGGCCGATGCCGAGTTCTTCGAGCCGCTTGACCAGCGAAGCCTCCGAAAAACGCGGCGGCGGCTGGGTGAAATGCTGCGCGGCATCCACGCCCTTCTTCGCCGGGGTATCGCCTTTGGCCATGGCGGGAAGCAGGCCGCTTTCGTCCTCTTCCCCATCCTTGGCCTGATCGCGGCCTTCCTCATAGACCGCGAGGAAGCCCGGGAACTTCACCACCTGCCCGGTGGCGCGCAGCTCGTGCTTTCCGGCGGGATCGCGCAGGGTGACGGTGGTGCGCTCAAGGCTGGCCGAGGCCATCTGGCTGGCCAGCGCGCGCTTCCATACCAGCTCGTAGAGCTTGGCCTCGTCGCCGCTGCCGTAGCTGCTTTTTGCAAAATCGACCGGCCGGATCGCCTCATGCGCTTCCTGCGCATTCTTGGCCTTGGTCTCATAGTGGCGCGGTTTTTCGGGGAGGTAATGGCCGTTGTAGCGGTCGCTGATTGCCTTACGGGCGTCCGAGATTGCCGAAGGGTCGATCTGCACCCCATCGGTGCGCATATAGGTGATCGCGCCCGCCTCGTAGAGGTTCTGCGCCACCCGCATGGTATGTGCGGCGGCAAAGCCGAGCTTGCGCGCCGCTTCCTGCTGCAAGGTGGAGGTGGTGAACGGCGGATAAGGGTGGCGCTTCTGCGGGCGGGTATCGACTTCCTCGACCCGGAATACCGCGCCTTCGACCGCTGCCTTGGCGCGCATCGCAGTGCCTTCCTCGCCAAGGCTGAGGCGCTCCAGCTTGTCGCCGTCGAACTTCACCAGCCGAGCGGGAAATTCGCTGCCGCCCTGTTCCAGCCGGGCGATCACCGACCAGTATTCCTGGGGCTTGAACAGCTCGATCTCGCGGTCACGCTCGACGATCAGCCGCAGCGCCACCGATTGCACCCGGCCCGCGCTTTTGGCGCCCGGCAACTTGCGCCACAGCACCGGCGAGAGGGTGAAGCCGAACAGATAGTCGAGCGCACGGCGGGCAAGATAGGCGTCTATCAGGTTCTGATCGAGCTCGCGGGGCGCAAGCATCGCCTTGGTGACGGTTTCCTTGGTGATGGCGTTGAAGGTGACGCGCTGGACGTCCTTGGGCAGAGCCTTGCGCTTGGCCAGCAGCTCGCGGACATGCCAGCTGATCGCCTCGCCCTCACGGTCGGGGTCGGTGGCGAGGATCAGGCGGTCGGCGGTCTTGGCGGCATCGGTGATCGCTTTGACCTGGCGCGCCTTGTCGCCATACAGCTCCCAGTCCATCGCGAAGTCTTCGTCCGGCCGCACCGATCCGTCCTTTGGCGGCAGGTCGCGAACATGGCCGTAGGAGGCAAGAACCTTATAGTCCTTGCCGAGGTATTTCTCGATGGTCTTGGCCTTGGCGGGCGATTCGACGATGACAAGTTGCATTGCTGACCTCAGGCCCCCTTACGCGTATACGTACGCGCGAGGGTGGGGAGTTGGCGCGGGGCGCGTCAAGAGGCCAGTGATACCCGCCCCCCGGCATGGCGCACCAGCCGGCCCGCGATTTCCAGCTCGAGCAGCGCCAGCTGCACCGCCGCGGCGCTGTCGGCGCTCTGGCGGATGAGTTCGTCGATCGCCACGGGGGCGGTGGTGAGCAGGGCGGCGATATCGGCGGGGCCCGACGACACGTCCGCCAGCTCATCGTCCGGCGCAAACCAGGCAGGCGCCGCCTCGCGAAACGAGGAACGCGGCGTGCCGTCGAAACTGGAGAGCAGTTCGATCACATCCTCGGGGCACTGCACCAGCACCGCGCCGTCGCGGATCAGCTGGTTGCCGCCGTGGGCGCGGCTGTCGAGCGGGGAGCCGGGGATGGCCATGACCTCGCGCCCCGCCTCGCCCGCCAGCCGCGCGGTAATCAGCGAGCCCGACTTTGGCGCCGCCTCGACCACCAGCGTGCCATCCGCCAGCCCGGCGATGATCCGGTTGCGCGCCGGGAAATGGCGGGCGAGCGGATCGGTGCCGGGCGGCTGCTCGGACACCAGCAGGCCGCGCTCGGCGACCTCCGCCTGCAGTTCGGCATGCTCGGACGGATAGGCGATGTCGATGCCGCTGGCGATCACGCCGATGGTTGCGCCCCCATCGCCGCCCGCCGACAGCGCGCCGCGATGCGCCGCGCCGTCGATCCCGCGGGCGAGACCCGAGACCACCGTGAGGCCCGCTTCGGCCAGCGCTGCGGCAAAATCGCGCGCCAGCTTGATCGCCCCGGCCGAGGCGTTGCGCGCGCCGACGATGGCGACCGCCGGGCGGGCCGCGAGCGCCGGGTTGCCGCGCACGATCAGGATCGGCGGCGCGCCTTCCATTTGTCCCAGCAGCTGCGGGTAATCCGGGGAATCATGGAACAGATAGCGCGCACCGGCCTTTTTGGTGGCCACGACCTCGTCGGCGATCCGGTTCTCCGGCGCGGGACGGTAGGGCGATCCGCCCCGCGCTGCGAGATCGGGCAGCGCTTCGATGGCGGCCCGGGCATCGCCAAAGCGGCGCAGCAACTGCGCATAAGTCACCGGCCCGATGTTGGGCGAGCGGAGCAGCCGGATGCGGGCAAAGGCCTC
>JANMCD010000134.1:0-5072 GCA_031360905.1 Novosphingobium sp. | reverse complement strand
CGGCCACCCCGTCCGCTTCGCTGCTTCCCCCAGGCGTTACCCCGCATTCGCCAGCGGGCGATGGGGTGTGGCCGGGCCGAATGCCCGCCCTCAAAGCCGCCAGTCGATCGCCCCCCGCCCCCTGGCCTCAAGAAACGCATTCGCCTGGCTGAAATGCTTGCAACCGAAGAAGCCGCGGTAAGCCGAAAGCCCGCTGGGATGGGGAGCGGTGAGGACCAGGTGGCGGCCATCTGCGAGGCCCGGCAGACGCAGCGGCTTGGCGCGGGCGTGGTTGCCCCATAGCAGGAACGCGCAGGGCTCCTGTTTCGCCGCCGCCGCCACCACCGCCGCATCGGTGATCGTCTCCCAGCCGCGCTTCCGGTGCGATCCGGCGCGGCCCTCTTCCACGGTGAGCCAAGTGTTGAGCAGCAGCACCCCTTGACGCGCCCAGCTTTCGAGATTGCCGTGGCCGGGCGGGGGAATACCGAGGTCGCCGGCCAGTTCCTTGTAGATATTGATCAGCGAGGGTGGCACTTTCACCCCTGCCGCTACTGAAAAGCACAGCCCGTTCGCCTGCCCCGCCCCGTGATAGGGATCCTGCCCGAGGATAACCACTTTGACCGCATCGAGCGGGGTCAGGGCCAAGGCGGCAAAGCGGCGCCCGCGCGGCGGATAGATGCGCTTGCCGGCATCCTCCTCACCTTTGAGGAAAATACCGAGCGCGCGCCCCTCGCGGCTGCATAACGCCGGCTCCAGCGCCGCCCGCCAGCTTTCGGGAACTGCTTCGCTTACCGACAAGCTGGACGTCTCCTGCGTCAGGCGGGACTTCCCACACCGTCCAGTTCGGCCTAAGCACCTTGGCCATATGACTGTCCATCTCCACGACGAAGATCTTCCCGCGAACGTATTCGCACCCGGCGCGGTTGCGGTCGATACCGAGACCATGGGCCTCATCACCCCGCGCGACCGGTTGTGTCTGGTGCAAATCTCGGATGGCGAGGGCGACGAGCACCTCGTCCGGTTTGCGCCCGGCAGCGCCTCTGCCGCGCCGAACCTCAAGGCGGTTCTGGCCGATCCGGCGCGGCTCAAGTTGTTCCACTTCGCCCGTTTCGACCTCGCCGCGATCGAGCATTATCTCGGGGTCACCGCAGCGCCCGTGTTCTGCACCAAGATCGCCAGTAAATTGGTGCGCACTTATACCGACCGGCATGGCCTGAAAGATCTGGTCAAAGAACTGCTCGGCAAGGAAGTCTCGAAGCAGCAGCAATCGAGCGACTGGGGGGCTGCGGAACTTTCCGAGGCGCAGCTCGAATATGCCGCGTCCGATGTGCGCTATCTCCACGCCATGCATGCCATCCTGGTCGAGCGGCTGGCGCGCGAGGGGCGCGGCGAACTGGCGCAGGCCTGTTTCGACTTCCTGCCCCCCCGCGCCCGCCTCGATCTGGCCGGCTGGGCCGAGCATGACATCTTCAGCCACGAATCCGCCTGAGGCTTCCCGGCCGGCCCCCCGATGACCCAGGCTGCCGACAACATCCGTGACCGCCGCCGGGCCTTCGCCACGCCAGGCGGGTTCCACGACAAGCTGATCCGCTTCCTCGCGACGGCGCTGCCCGCGCTGATCGGACTGGTCGCCGCCGTGATGATCCTCGCCCCGCTGAGCCCGCGCGGCGAGATCAGTTTCCTGCTCGACCGCAACAAGGTGGCAATCGCCCCGGACCGCCTCCGTGTCGCCCAGGCCGCCTATCGCGGCAGGGACAATCTCGGCCGCAGCTTTCTGGTGACAGCGGGCAGCGCGGCGCAGGTTTCGGCCAGCGATCCCATTGTGCATATGGACGATCTGGTCGCCACGCTGCAGCTTTCCGACGGCGAGGCGCGGATTTCCGCGCCGGGCGGCGCCTATGATTTCGACCGCAATTCGGTGCGGGTCGATGGGCCGGTGCTGGTCACGGCTGCCGATGGCTACCGGATGACCGCGCGCGGCGTCACGGTCGATCTGCGGCACCGCCGGATCACCGGCTCGGGCGGGATCGCGGGCGCCATTCCGGCTGGCACTTTCTCGGCCAACGCGATAAACGCCGATCTTGTCGCGCGGACGATCGCGCTCAATGGTAACGCCCGGCTGCGCATGGCGCCCGGCAAGCTGAGGATGCCGTGATGGCCGCGAGCGTGAAGGCAGTTCGGTCGCTTCGTTCCCAGGCACTCCGTTCGGCGCTGGCCGGATTTGCGCTTGGCACGGCGCTGGTGGCGCTGGGGCAGGCCGGCGCGCAGGCGATCGCCGGCCATAACAGCAACGCGCCGGTCAACTATGCCGCAGACCGCATCGAGTTGCAGGACCGGCAGAAGCGCGTCGTTCTTTCGGGCAATGTCGACATCACCCAGGGGGGGCTGCGGGTTCGCGCGGCGCGCACCACAGTCGCCTATTCCGACACTGGTTCGCTAAGTATCCAGCGGCTCGATGCAACCGGCGGCGTCACGGTCACCCGCGGCGACGAAAGCGCCACCGGCGACGTTGCGATCTACGATTTCAACCGCCGGATCATCACCATGGCCGGCGGCGTCGCCCTGCGGCGCGGCGGCGACACGCTCAATGGCGGGCGGCTGGTGATTGACCTTACCAGCGGCGTTTCCAGCGTCGATGGCCGCGCCGGCGGCTCATCCTCGGCACTGGGCACGACCAGCACCAGCAGCGGCGGCCGCGTGACGGGATCGTTTTCGGTTCCGAAGCGGGATTAACGGCAAGCGCGGACGGACCCGTGGACCCTCCCGCGCTGCGCCGCATTCTGATCGACCTGACTGTCAGGGAGCCGACCGAGCTGGCCCGGCTTTCGGCAAAAGACTGGGTTCGGCTCGACGCCATGGCAGCCCAGCACCGGCTGCAACCCTTGCTGCACGCATTCCACCGCGATGACGGGCAAATCCCCGACGATATCCGCGCCGGCTGGCGGGCGGCGCATCGCAGCGCGGCGATGGTCTCATTGGTGCAGCAGGCGGACCTTGCCGAGACTGCCGCCCTGCTCGAAGCCAAGGGCTTTGCCCCGATCGCGCTGAAGGGCAGCTATCTCGCCTGGCATGCCTATCCCGAACCGGCGCTGCGGCCGATGCGCGATCTCGATCTGCTGGTCGAACCGGAGGCCGTGGTCCCCGCGTTCGACTGCCTGCAGGCGGCGGGCTACACGCTGGGCGAGGTGCCCGAGATGCCGCTGGCCGACATCGTCCGGCTGGAGAAGCATCTGCCGGTTCTTATCGCGCCGCGCGGGACGCCGGTCGAGCTGCATCACCGGCTGTGGGAGCAGAGCGGCAGGCTCGACCATGCGACCCCCGCCCCCGCCGAGGCGGACATCCGGCAGCGGGCCATTCGTCTCGCGGGCACCGCCTTTCCCGGACCGGAAGACACGCTGGTGCATCTGATCGTCCACGCGGTCTACGGCCACCGGCTGGACTGCGGTCCGCTGGTGCTCAGCGATCTGCGCTTCCTGGCGCAAGGGCAAGTGATTGACTGGGATCGTTTTTGGGGCCGCGCCGAGCGTGAAGGCTGGGCGGGAGCTGCGGGACTGCTGTTCGTGCTGGCGCGGCTACCGCTCCCACGGCAGTCGCTGGAACCACCGTCCGCTCTGCTTGCCCTCGCACCGGACTTGTTGCTGCAGAACCTCGACACCAGGCAGAGCGCCGGCTTCGGCGCGGCGGTTCTCGCCGGGGGTCCGGCTGCGCTGCTGCGCCGGTTGACCGGGAAACGGCAAGCCGCAGGCACCCTTGCCGCGCGCCGCGATATGGCTGGCGAAGGCGGCGCGCTCGGCTGGGCCTGGTCGAGGCTGCGGCGTACCGCGGGCGATCTGGCGAGCGGCGAGGTTCGCAGGCAATCGCGCGATCTCGCTCGCCTCAGCCGCTGGCTGGGCGTCAACCCATGAATTCGGCCCGCGAATTGCGCTTGCCCCATGGGGCAACTGCGTTAGACCGCAAGCGATGCCTGGGCGCATCGCTCCAGCGGTTTCACACTACACGGGTTTGCACAGCGCATGGTTGAAGCTTCGGGCAAGGTCGCGCTGGTTACGGGGGTAACCGGTCAGGACGGCGCCTATCTAACGCGCCTGTTGCTCGAAAAGGGCTACACCGTTCACGGCATGAAGCGCCGCTCGTCCTCGTTCAACACCGGCCGCATCGAGGACATCTACGAAGACCCGCATGTCGAGCATCAGCGGCTCCACCTGCATTACGGCGACCTCACCGACGCAACCAATCTCATCCGAATCGTTCAGGAAGTGCAACCCGACGAGATCTACAATCTCGCGGCGCAAAGCCATGTGCAGGTCAGCTTCGAGACGCCCGAATACACCGCCAACGCCGATGCCGTTGGCACCTTGCGTCTGCTCGAGGCTATCCGCATCCTCAAGCTGGGGCAGCGGACCCGGTTCTATCAGGCCTCGACGAGCGAGCTCTACGGCCTCGTCCAGCAGGTGCCTCAGCGCGAGACCACGCCGTTCTATCCGCGTTCGCCCTACGCCGTCGCCAAGCTCTACGCATACTGGATCACGGTCAATTACCGCGAGGCTTACGGCATCCACGCCTCGAACGGCATCTTGTTCAATCACGAAAGCCCGCTCCGCGGCGAAACCTTCGTCACCCGCAAGATCACTCGTGCCGCCGCGGCGATCGTGCTGGGGCGGCAGGACCGGCTTTACCTCGGCAATTTGTCCGCCCGCCGCGATTGGGGCCATGCGCGGGAATATGTCGAGGGCATGTGGCTGATGGTCCAGCAGGACGAGCCCGACGATTATGTGCTGGCAACGGGCGAAACCACGACCGTGCGCCAGTTTTGCCAATGGGCCTTCGAAGACGCCGGCCTGCCGATCGAATTTCGCGGCGAAGGTGCCGAGGAAAAGGGCTATTGCCGGGCGAACGGCACGTGCCTGATCGAAGTCGACCCGCGCTATTTCCGCCCCACCGAAGTCGATCTGCTGGTCGGCGACCCAAGCAAAGCCCACCAGCAGCTTGGCTGGCGGCACCAGACCAAGGTGCGTGAACTGGTCCGCGAAATGGTGGAGTCCGATCTTGAGGTTATGCGCCATGCTCCCACCGGGCGGGACGGCTGAGATGAC
>JANMCD010000126.1:0-2626 GCA_031360905.1 Novosphingobium sp. | reverse complement strand
CATGGTCAAGGTCGCCGATCTCACCCGTCAGGGTTTCGTGAACGGCGACATCTCCACCGTGATGAGCCCGCGCACGGTCATCACCTGGGCGCAGAACACCGCGATCTTCAAGGACGTCGGCTTTGCCTTCCGCCTCTCGTTCCTCAACAAATGCGACGAGACCGAGCGAATGCTGGTGGCGGAATATTACCAGCGGGTGTTCGGGACGGAGCTGCCGGAGAGCGTGGTTGGGAAGGCGAATTGACCTAGCTCAAGTGGAGTTCAGGTTTTGCGGTTACCGATTGGTTCCGCCGTCTCCTGGGTAGCGTGCAGCCACGAAATACAAACCCTGCGGCGGTGCGTTGAGCCCCAGCGCGGCCCGATCCGTCGCTGCCAGTGCTTCAGCGATTCGCCTTTCCTCCCACCGTCCCAGCCCGACCAGCACCAGGCAGCCGACCATCGAGCGCACCTGGTGGTGGAGGAAGCTGCGCGCCTCGGCCTCGATCGTCACCCGTTCGCCTGAACGCGCCACATCCAGCCGGTCGAGCGTTTTTACCGGGCTGGCAGCCTGGCATTGGACCGAACGAAAAGTGGTGAAATCGTGGCGTCCGACAAGACTTTGTGCGGCGCGGTGCATGGCTTCGGTATCGAGCCGGTGGCGCACAAGCCAGGCCCGCCCGGCTTCGAGCGTCAGCGGCGCGCGGCGATTGACGATGCGGTAGAGATAGCTGCGCCCGGTGCACGAGAAGCGGGCGTGCCAGTCGTTAGGGACCAACTCGCAGCCCGTCACCGCGATCGGCCGGGGCCGCAATTTCGCATTTAGCGCCTCCATCAGCCGGAACGGCGCGATCGGCTTGGCGATGTCGACATGGGCGCGCATCGCCAGCGCGTGGACGCCGGCATCGGTGCGCCCTGCGGCATGCATGGTCACATCCTCGCCGGTGACGGCCAAGACAGCCTCCTCAACCGCCTGCTGCACCGAAGGTCCGTGCGGCTGGCGTTGCAGGCCCATGAACGGACCGCCATCGAATTCCAGTGTCAGCGCGAAGCGGGTCAAGCCGCTAGCCTTCTGCGGCTTGGGGCTGGCTGGCCTCGATCAGGGCGAAGCGCACGGTAACGCGCGTGCCTTCGCCCAGCGTGCTGTCTATGGCGAGGTCGCCCCGGTGCCGCTCGACGATATGCTTGACGATGGCCAGGCCGAGACCGGTTCCGCCCGCCGCGCGGCTGCGACCGGGATCGGTGCGGTAGAAGCGGCGGGTTATCAGGGGCAAGTGCTCCGCGGCGATTCCCGCTCCCCGGTCGATCACAGTGAGCATGACAATTTTGCCGTTGATTGGCGCCACTTCGATAATCACCGGCTGGTCCGCGTCGCCATATTTCAGCGCATTGTCGATCAGATTGCGCACCAACTGCTCAAGTTGCTTGGTTTCGCCGGCGATTTCAAAGGGTGTGTCCGGGCGGGAAAACGAAAGGCGGGTGTTGCCAATCGCGGCGGTGAATTCGCCAACTATGCGCGCGGCAAGCTGGCCCAGTTCGACCCGGTCGGTCGGCGGATCGTGTTTTTCCGCCTCGAGGTGCGAGAGCGACATGAGATCCGCGACCAGGCTATGCATCCGGTGCGCTTCGCGCAGCACGGTTGCATGAAAGCGCGCTGACGTTTCAGCATCGACCTTGCCGGGATCCTCGGCCAGCGTCTCGACAAAGCCGATGATCGAGGTGATTGGCGTTCGCAGTTCGTGGCTGGCATTGGCGACGAAATCGGTGTGGGCGCGGCTGATATCCGCCTCGGTGGTGCGATCGATCAGCTCGATCATCCAGTAGCGCTCGTCGATGTGGCGGCGGGTCAGCTGCCATAGGCTGCGCGCGCCGGTCAGTCCGTGTATCGTGACGCTGTCGCCATCGGCCAGGTCGAGCAGCCGCACCGCATCGGGATGCCGCAATGCAATACGCCCATCCTGTCCGACGATATGCTCGCCGAGGGACTGTCGTGCCTCGCTGTTGGCGGCGAAAATCCGGTCGCGGTCGAACACCACCAGCGCTATGCCAAGCGGCTCGATCAGGTCGCGCATGATATCGCGAGACACGGTGGCGCGGTCGGCTCGGGGTTCGGCGATTGCCGGCTCTGGCCGGGTCAGCCACAGCGACCCTGTCCACAGCACCCACACGCCGACAGCGAGCCATAGCGAAGCGCCGGCGAGCAGCATACCGATCGCCGTGATTGCGGCAAGGCCCATGCCCGGCCAGGGAATCGTGGGGGGGCGGGTCATGGCGGGGAGCGCCTTAGCCGGGCGAGATGGTTGCCGCCAGCCGCAACTGGCAAGCGCCGAGACTGGCGATCAACAGTTTCCAGACGTCGGGAGATATACTTATCGCCGCGATTTCCATAATTCCGAGCGGCCCGGAGATCGGGTTTGCCGCTCCCCGCATCGGGTGAGTGGGCGGGAGGCAAGGCGATGGCGAGGAGTTGGATGGCCGCTGGCTTGCTCGCCGCATGGCCCGGCCCGGCATTGGCCGCTCCCGGCAATATCGGCGTCTCGGCAACCGGGACGGGCAGCGCCACCGCCACGGTGCTGGCGCCGATCATGGTGACACACACACCCGGTGCCGCGCTCAAATTCGGCAAGTTCACCGCCGGCGCCGGCGGGGC
>JANMCD010000120.1:0-4483 GCA_031360905.1 Novosphingobium sp. | reverse complement strand
TGGAAGCCCGCAATTCCGGCCGCCATGTCCGCGGCAAGGCCGGTGCGCGGCGGGGCCGGAGAGATTGCTCCTATCAGGCTGGCGAAGAGCTTGCGGGGCGAGACCTGGCCGGTGAGCAGCCGCCGCAGCGCTGCCGGATCGGCCAGCCGGTGCCGGTAATGCTGGCGCAAGGCCTGTGGCGGCGGGGCGGCGGCGTCGTCCTCGATGGTCCAGGGGTTGGACAGGATAAGCGCATCGCAGCCTGCGCCCCCGGCCAGCATCAGCGCGCTGGCGGCATCGCAATTGCCCATGCCGACCACCTGCGAAAGCTGTGGGCAGTGGGTGCGGAAAGCGGCGAGCGCTGCTGCGATATCGGGCGCACTTGATCGGAAATCTCCATTGGGACCGCCGCTGTCGCCGACCCCGCGCCGGTCGAAGCGCAGTACCGGGTAGCCCGCACGCGCGGTCCGCGCCGCCAGCTGCGCCTGGCCGGACCAGGCGCCCGCGCGTAGTTCCTGACCGCCGCTGACGATCATGAGGCCCGTCGCCGCCTCACCCTCGTCGAGCGTTCCCGCCAGTAGCGATCCCTCGCAGGTGAAGGTGAAATGGCGCCGGCTCATTGCTTGATCCCGATGGCAACGATGGCGGCAAGCGCGTCGGCCTGCCCGCGGTCCTCGCCGGCCTCAGCCCGCAGCCACAGGCCACTGCCGCCCAGCATATCCTGCTCGATGTCCCACACTTCCGCCGCATCGGTTTGTTCAAGCGCCTGAAACTGGCGGATGAATTCTGCGCCAAGCCGGTAACCGCAAAGCTCGAGGCCACCTTTCAGGCCAATCGCCAGCAGCGCCTCCTGCGTTTCTGCTAAACCTGCCTCGCGCGAAGAGACAATCCGGGCGCGGAGAAGCTGGCGTAAGGCATTGCCGCCGCCAATCGGTGCATATCGCCAGCCGGGCACATCGTGCGGCACCAGCAGCGCACCGCCCCGTACCGCCAGCACATGGCTGGCGCGAAAATGCCTTGCAGCCGCCGCGATTCCCGCGCGCCAGATTTCAGGCGTCTGGTTTTCGAGCGGCTGCAGGCTTTCGTTGCAACCCGGCAGATCGGGCAGGAAGCTGTCGACGCCGGCATTATCCAGCCGCCGCATGACCTCCACGGTGAAACGCCGCAGCCGGTTGGCTTCCTCGAACAGCGCCGGCACGATCATCAGCCGCCAGCGGCGGTGCTGGTCGAAGCTCAGCGCCATTTCATCGACGGTCCCGGCGTTGCCTAGCGGGCAGGGCCAACGTACCGGCTTCATTGGCCGCCCTCAGTGGCGCTTGGCCTTGGCAAAGGCGAGCAGCGAGCCGAAGCTTTCCAGGAGTTCGCCGTCAACCTCGTCGTCCTCGATGACGATGCCGAGCCGGTCCTCCATCTCGGTGAGCAAGCCCGCGACCGCCATCGAATCGAGTTCGGGCAGATGGCCGAACAACCCTGTTCCGGGAGTGAACGTCTCGGCTTGGCCCGTCTTGAGGCCGAGAACGTCCGTAAGGATCTTGCGAAGCAGGCAGTCGGTATCGTGGCGCATTGCGATCCCATGTCCGGCGCGGGTCTACCGCGCGCTCTAGCCATGGTTGACCCTCCCGGCAAGGCGGCTCGCGAAGGCACGGGCGATAATGGGCCAATTCCCCGGGTGACGGGGCCGCAGCATCTGCAGCCGGTAGCGCGGACGGGTCTGTTCCATCCAGTCGCGCTTGTAGGGATCGTCGCCGGTGCCGAAGTCGATCAGCTGGACCTTGTCGCGGTCAATCGCATGCTCGAACAGCGCGGCGCTGAGCACGGTGCCGGGGGACAGCGCTTTTGCCGCCTCTCTGTGGGCAAGCTTGTGGATAAATGCGGTATTGCCTTCGACCGTCCAAAGCTGTGCCGCGACGACGCTCCCCTCGTAGCGAGCGATGCCGAGCCGCAGCCGCCCCGCCGCCCCTTCGGCCTCGGCGAAGCTGCGGAGGAATTCGGGAGTACCCTCGGCCGGCTTCCAGCTTTCCAGGTAGACATCCTCGAAATCGGTCCAGGCTGCGGCGTCAAACCGCGTGAGAACCTGCGTGCGCACTTTGCCTGACTTGCGCCGCAGGGTGGTGCGGAGAGTGCCAGGGCGGGACGCGAGATAGTCAATGAAGTTGCGACCATTTAGAAACAGGATATGGTTCGTGTCACAAACCTCTGAAAAAACGATCCATCCTGCGCTCTCAAAGGCGTGACGAAGCAGCTTCGCGCTGCCGTCTTCGCCGGCGATACCCGACAAAGTGAGCCGCCGCGTGCGCGGGGCAAGGCTGCCAGCGATGGCCGTCAGCAAGGCCGCTGCATCGCTTCCGCAGGAGAAAATCGGGCGAAAACGGAAGCTGTACCAATTGGCGAGCGCCTCGTATCCTGCGCCGGAGCGACGCAGCGGCAGCACCGCCACGCCCTCGCCGTCGCGCGCCACCGCCAGCAGCGGCTCCACGCCGCAATGTTCGGTCAGCCCCTGCCACCAAGCCAGACGGTCGAACGGCGCCGACTGCACGCCGTCGCCCAGCAGGGCGCAAAGCTGCGCATCGGATTGCACTTGCTTGAGATCGGCGTGATATTCGACCATTGCCACTCGGCCGTTTCCCTTTGCTGGAGCCCAAAACCCAGGTGTCTGCCGATCCCGAAACTACAATCCATCAGCTGGACCACCTTGCGCTGCGGGGCGCGGACGATGCCCCTGCGCTGGTGCTGCGCGAGGGTACGCTTAGCTTCAAGGCCTTAAGAACCCGTGTCGCGCTGCTCGCCGGTTGGCTGCGGGCCGGGGTGCCTGAACGCGGCGCGCGGGTGGCGAGCTGGACCGCGAAGGGCGAACTGGCTTGCCTGATGCCGCTCGCCGCAGCGCGCGCCGGTCTGGTGCATGTGCCGGTCAACCCGCTGCTGAAACGGGCGCAAGCAGCGCATATCCTGGCCGACAGCGGCGCGGCGATGCTGATCGCTACACCGGCCCGGCTGGACAGTCTTGCGGCCAGCGATGTGCCAGACGACTGCGCGGTTGTCGCGGAGCCCGAGGCGCTGGCCCGAGCGGATGGGCTTGGAGCGGCCCTGCCGCCCTCGACCGCGGATCCCGCAGAACTCGCCGCAATTCTTTACACCAGCGGCTCGACCGGCAGGCCGAAGGGGGTGATGCTGAGCCACGCCAATCTGTGGCTGGGAGCGCAAAGCGTCGCCGGCTATCTTGAGCTTGAGGCCGACGACCGGGTGCTGGCGGTCCTGCCGCTTGCCTTCGACTATGGCCAAAACCAGCTGCTTTGCGCCTGGTACGCCTGCGCCAGCGCCGTGCCGCTGGATTATCTGACCCCGCGCGACGTCATGAAGGCGGTTGAGCGCCACGATATCACCACACTGGCTGCCGTCCCACCGCTGTGGATCCAGCTTGCCGAGCTGGAATGGCCACAGGCGGCGCGCGGCGCGCTGCGCCGGCTGACCAACAGCGGCGGCGCATTGACGCCGGACCTCGTCAAGCGCCTGCGCGCGCTGTTTCCTGCGGCCCGGCTGTTCGCCATGTACGGCCTGACCGAGGCCTTCCGCTCGACCTTTCTCGACCCGGCGCTGATCGACGCCCACCCGACCTCGATAGGCAAGGCCATCCCGCATGCCGAAATTCTGGTCATTGGCGATGATGGCGAATTGGCTGCGGACGGGGAGGAGGGGGAACTGGTGCATTGCGGCCCGCTTGTGGCGCAAGGCTATTGGCGCGATCCGGTCAGGACTGCCGAGCGGTTCCGCGCCGCACCGGCGGCCTCGCGCTATGGCGGCACCGCAGTCTGGTCGGGAGACCGCGTGCGGCGCGATGCTGCGGGTTTGCTCACATTCGCCGGGCGGCGCGACGCGATGATCAAGAGCGCGGGCAACCGCATCAGCCCACAGGAAATCGAGGACGCGGCGCTTGCGACCGGCCTGGTCACCGAAGCGGTGGCGGTGGGCGTGCCCGATGATCGGCTGGGGCAGGTTGTGCACCTGATCGTCCGCGCCGCTCCGGGAGCCTCAGACGCCGCCCAAGAATTGCCCCGCAACCTGATGCAGGAATTGCCGAATTTTATGCAACCAAAGCAAATCCACTGGCGCGACGTGCTGCCGCTCGGTCCCAATGGCAAGATCGACCGGGCTGGATTGCAACGGGAGCTGGCGCGATGAAACCAACGGGCCCAATCCCGCCAGGTTTCACTTCGGTTGATGGCATTCTGGCGATTGGCGGGCATGCAGCCACCGATCTCATCGAGCAAGCCGGCGATACACCGCTGTTCGCCTATTCTGGGGACATGATCCGCGCGAAAATTTTCGCCTTGCGCGCGTCGATGCCGGACCGGTTGGCAGTGCATTATGCAGTTAAAGCAAATCCGTATCGGCCGATCCTGGAATTGATGTCTGAAGTGGTCGATGGCTTCGATATCGCCTCGGGCGGAGAGTTGGAAATGGTCCGCGCGGCTGGCGTCAGTGCTGCACAGGTCAGCTTTGCCGGGCC
>JANMCD010000099.1:0-12031 GCA_031360905.1 Novosphingobium sp. | reverse complement strand
ACGCTGCTGCTCAACAATCTGCGCAGCCGCATCGCGGTGCAGGCCGACGGCGGCCTCCGCACCGGGCGCGACGTCGCCATTGCGGCGCTGCTCGGGGCCGACGAATTCGGCTTCGCCACCGCCCCGCTGATCGCGGCGGGCTGCATCATGATGCGCAAGTGCCACCTCAACACCTGCCCGGTCGGGGTCGCCACGCAGGACCCGGTGCTGCGCGCGCGCTTCACTGGCCAGCCCGAGCATGTGATCAACTATTTCTTCTTCGTGGCCGAGGAACTGCGGGCTATTATGGCCGAAATGGGCTTCCGCAACGTCGGTGAGATGACCGGCCGGGTCGACCGGCTCGATTCCCGGCAGGCGATCACCCACTGGAAGGCGCAAGGCATCGACCTTGCCCGGCTGCTCCACCAGGTGCCGCAGGGCGACAGCCCCTCGCTGGGCTGGAGCGAAACGCAGGACCACGGCCTCGGCAAGGCGCTGGACCAGGAACTGATCGCGGCCTGCGCCGATGCGCTCGACCGGCGCCAGCCGGTGCGGATTGAACGGCCGGTGCGCAACGTCAACCGCACGGTTGGCGGCATGCTGTCGGGCGAAGTCGCCCGCCGCTACGGCCATGCCGGCCTGCCGGACAACACCGTCCATGTACGCCTCACCGGAGTTGCCGGCCAGAGCTTCGGCGCCTGGCTGGCGCACGGAGTAACGCTCGATCTTACCGGCGATGCCAACGATTATGTCGGCAAGGGCCTGTCCGGCGGCCGGGTGATCGTGCGCCAGCCGGGGCATGTCGACCGCGATCCGGCGCAGAACATCATCGTCGGCAATACCGTGCTGTATGGCGCGGTAGCCGGCGAGGCGTTTTTCAACGGTGTGGCCGGCGAACGCTTTGCCGTGCGCAATTCCGGCGCAATCGCGGTGGTCGAGGGCACCGGCGATCATGGCTGCGAATATATGACCGGCGGCGTGGTGCTGGTGCTCGGCCAAACGGGGCGCAATTTCGCCGCGGGAATGTCGGGCGGCATCGCCTATGTCTATGACGAGCGCGGCGAATTCGCCCAGCTGTGCAACGGCGCGATGGTCGATCTCGAACCGGTTTCGCCCGACCGCGACGAGGAAGACGGCGCTGGCCGGCCGCAGCAGCGCGGCAACGGGGTCAACGATGCCGGCATGGGCGACATGCTGCGCCACGATGCCGAGCGGCTGCGCATCCTGCTCGAACGCCACCACCTCCACACCGGCAGCAAGCGCGCCCGCGCCCTGCTCGACGATTGGGCGGCAGCCCTGCCCAAATTCGTCAAGGTGATGCCGCTCGACTATGCGCGCGCGCTGAAACAACTCGATGCCGAACGGCTTGAAGCCGCTTCGGTCGCCGCCGAATAAGGGCCGACAGATTATGGGTAAGGAAACCGCCTTCCTTGAGCTTGAGCGCAAGGATCGCAGCTATGCCGATCCCAAGGCGCGGATAAAGCACTACAAGGAATTCATCCTTCCGCCGGCCGAGGGCGAACTCAGGGCGCAGGCTTCGCGTTGCATGAACTGCGGCATCCCGTTCTGTCACAATGGCTGTCCGGTGAACAACCAGATCCCCGACTGGAATCACCTGGTCTACGAGGGGGACTGGCGCACGGCTCTGGAAAACCTGCATTCGACCAACAATTTCCCCGAATTCACCGGCCGCATCTGCCCAGCACCCTGCGAGGAGAGCTGCACGCTCAACATCAGCGACCAGCCGGTGACGATCAAATCGATCGAATGCGCCATCGTCGATCGGGGCTGGCAGGAAGGCTGGATCGTGCCGCAGGTGCCGGCGGTGCGGACCGGCAAAAGCGTCGCGGTGGTCGGCTCCGGCCCTGCAGGCATGGCCTGCGCCCAGCAGCTGGCGCGGGCCGGGCACAGCGTGACATTGTTCGAGAAGAACGACCGGGTCGGCGGATTGCTGCGCTACGGCATTCCCGACTTCAAGATGGAAAAGCATCTGATCAACCGGCGAGCGGCGCAGATGGAAGCCGAAGGGGTCCAGTTCCGCACCTCGACCGAAGTCGGGGTTACCCTCTCGGTGGGATCGTTGAAGGAGAACTTCGACGCGGTGGTGCTCTCGGGCGGGGCCGAGGATGCGCGGCGGCTCGATATCCCCGGCGCCGAACTGCCGAGCGTGCGGCTCGCCATGGAATTCCTCACCCAGCAGAACAAGCGCAACGCCGGCGACGACGAAATCCGCGCCGCCCCGCGCGGCTCGATCACCGCAACCGGCAAGCACGTCATCGTCATCGGCGGCGGCGATACCGGCTCGGACTGCGTCGGCACCTCGATCCGCCAGGGCGCGGCTTCGGTCACCCAGCTCGAGATCATGCCGCGGCCACCGGAAAAGGCGGACAAGGCGCTGACCTGGCCTGACTGGCCGCTGCGGCTGCGCACCTCGTCGAGCCACCAGGAAGGCGTGGAGCGCGACTGGTCGATTCTGACCAAACGTGTCGAGGGCGAGAACGACGTCTCCGGGCTCGAATGCGTCCGCGTCGAATGGAACGGCGGCAGGATAGAAGAAATCGCCGACAGTGAATTCTGCCTCCAGGCCGACCTCATCCTGCTCGCTATGGGCTTCCTCGGCCCGCAGAAGCAGGGCCTGCTCGGTCAGGCCGGCGTAGAGCTGGACGCACGCGGCAACGTCGCCGCCAGCGTCACCGATTACCGCACCAGCGACCCGCAGATCTTCGCCTGCGGCGACATGCGGCGCGGGCAGAGCCTGGTGGTGTGGGCGATCCGCGAGGGCCGGCAAGCGGCGCGGGCGGTGGACGAGATGTTGATGGGGGCAAGCGAACTGCCGCGGTGATTGCGGCCAAAGTTCCGCATTAATGACCCGCCTGCTCCCCCCGCTCCAGTCCCGAGGCAGCAAGTTGCGCGTCGATCTGCTGCATCAGCCGGTCGAGCCCCGCCTGGTCCGAACTCTCCGCCCGGGCGACCAGCACGTCCTGGGTGTTTGAGGCGCGCAGCAGCCACCAGCCGTCCTCGGTCGAAACGCGCACGCCATCGGTGTCGTCGACATCGGCGCCCGATCCCGCCAGCCGGTCCTTGACCTCGCCGATCACCGCGAACTTGCGACTTTCATCCACCTGAAAGCGCAGTTCGGGCGTGTTGACCAGCGGCGGCATCTCGCTGCGCAGCTCGGTCACCGATTTGCCGAGCCGCGCCGAGGCGGCGATCAGGCGGATCGCGGCGTATAGCGCGTCGTCGTAGCCGTAATATTCATGCTTGAAGAACACATGGCCGCTCATCTCCCCGGCCAAGGGCGCGCCAGTTTCCTTCATTTTGGATTTAATCAGGCTGTGTCCGGTTTTCCACATAAGCGGGCGTCCACCGAGCCTTGAGACCTTCTCGAATAGAGCCCGGGATGCCTTCACATCGGCGATAATCACCGACCCCGGCACCTGGCGGAGCAGATCCTCGGCATAGATCATGAGCAGCTGGTCACCCCATATCACCCGCCCTTCACCATCTACCGCACCGATGCGGTCGCCATCGCCATCGAAAGCTACTCCGAAATCGAGGCTCTTGTCCGCGACCAGCGCCTTCAGATCGGCAAGGTTCTTCTCCTCGGTCGGGTCCGGATGATGGTTCGGAAAATTCCCGTCAACCTCGGTAAAGAGAAGATGATGCTCCCCTGGCATTTTGGCAGTCAAGAGTTCGAGCGCGGGACCGGCGGCGCCGTTACCCGCGTCCCAACCGATCCGAAGAGCGGCCAGCCGATCGTCGCCGATCCCGGCCAGACCTTCGATGAGTCGATCGATATAGGCGGTGAGAACCTCGCGATGCTCGGCCTTGCCCTCGCCCGAGAGCCAGTCCCCCGCTTCCGCCATGCGGCCAAGCTCGAGGATGTCCGCGCCGAAGAACGGCCGGCCCTGAAATACCAGCTTGAAGCCATTATAATTGGCGGGATTATGGCTGCCAGTTATCTGAATGCCGCCATCTACGTCTTCGGCTGACGCCTCCGCATAATAGAGCATCGGGGTGGGCCCCATGCCGACCCGCACGACATCGACCCCGGTTTCCAGCAAGCCTGCAACCAGCGCCTCCTCTAACATCGTCGAACTGACGCGCCCGTCATAGCCGACCGCCACCTTGCTGCCGCCGGCCCGGCGCAGCAAGGTGGCGAAACCCCGGCCAATCGCTCGGGCGTCGTCCGGCCCCAAGGTTTCACCGATGATACCGCGAATATCGTATTCGCGAAGGATAGTGGGGTTAAAGCGGTGGGTCATCTCGGCTCCCGGAAAGTTGGAAAAACTGCGGCCATGGCGCGCGAAGTCGAGATATTTTGTGTCAATATCGCGGCAATGCGGCCCGCCTTGCCTTGGCCCGGCACGAACGGAGCTGGCACATTGGGTTTATTTCCCGATCTAGTCTTTCGGTAAAGCGCCGAGCAGCAAATCGCGCGCGGCATTGGCTTCATGCACCTGCTCGTTGGTGCCGCCGCGGTCGGGGTGGACCATGGCGAGCAACCGGCGGTGCGCATCGACGATGTCGGTATGGTCGGCATGCTTGGAAACCCCCAGCAAGGCGCGGGCGCGCCGCTCGCGATCAAAACGCCTGGACACGCCGATAAGTTCCCAGGGCCAGCGCCGGGTCAACAGCCTGCAGGCGAGCACCGCCAGTACGAGGAACCAGAGCAGCTTCATGCCTGCGCCGTGATCAATTCCTCAGCCCGCGCCTTGGCCGGCACCGGCAGGTTGAGCCCGGCGAGCAGCGCACGCAGTTCCTGGCGGGCGACGAGATGGCTGGTGCCAAGCTCCCCCAGCTGGCCTTTATCGAGCAGGGTCAAACCCGAGGGGAACAGCTCGCGGTAGATCACCCGTTCGGACAGGCCATTGGCGACGCGGAAGCCGACTCGC
Organism: Novosphingobium sp.; assembly: GCA_031360905.1. Taxonomy (GTDB): domain Bacteria; phylum Pseudomonadota; class Alphaproteobacteria; order Sphingomonadales; family Sphingomonadaceae; genus Novosphingobium. Next base: position 7,157 of record JANMCD010000099.1, on the reverse strand, counting down.
TTGGACAACTCGGTGAGCGCCCCTTCCAGCCGGCGCATGTTGCGGGCTTCGACATGCTGGGTGCGGTTCCTGACCACGACCCAGTCCATCTCGCGCCGCTGATCCTTGATCGTCGCCATCGCGCGTTTCTTGCGGGCCTCCCAGATCAGTTCGGCGTAGAACGACAGGCGGCGGATCTTGAAGGTTTCGGCATCGACTTGGCCGATCAGGTCGAAGTCGACGAAGCTGTCGTTGAGCGGCGTCACCAGCGTATCGGCGCTGGTGGCGGCGTGGCGGGCGAAGGGATCGTCGCGGCCGGGGGTGTCGAACACCAGGAAGTCCATGCCTTCGCCGAGTCCATCCGTCGCGGCATCGAGCGCCTCGATCGAATCGCCCTCGAACACCGCAAATTGGGCGCCCGGCAGGCTGACGCCGCGCCGCCGCTCGGTTTCGGTGCGGTTCTCCAGATAGCGGTGCAGCGTGCGCTGGCGCGGGTCGAGGTCGATCGCCGCCACCTTCGCGCCCTGATAGGCAAGCGCGATGGCAACGTGGACGGCCGTGGTCGATTTACCGGTGCCGCCCTTTTCGTTGGCGAATACAATGCGATGCGGGGCCACTAGGCGGGGGATCGCTTTCTCAAAGGGTTGTCGATTCGCCCGTCCTGGCGCTAGGCTGGCAGGGCTGACCGGTGGCAGGGTCTTATCGAAGGGGCGGGCGCCATGCAAATTATCGAACGGCTTGATCCACTGCGCAATGCAGTGACCGCGTTCAGACGCGACGGACCGCTGGCGCTGGTGCCGACCATGGGCGCGCTGCATGACGGCCATCTGACGCTGGTACGCGAGGCCAGGGCGCGCGCTGCCCATGTCGCGGTGTCCATCTTCGTCAACCCCCGCCAGTTCGGCGCAGGCGAGGACCTTGCCGCCTACCCGCGCCCGCGGGAGCGCGACCTCGACCTGCTGCGCGGCGAGGGTGTGTCGCTGGTCTGGGCGCCGGAGGTCGCGGAAATGTATCCGGCCGGCCATGCCACCAATATCTCCGTTTCCGGCGTCAGCGAGGGATTGTGCGGCGCCGCGCGGCCCGGCCATTTTGACGGCGTGGCGACAGTGGTATGCAAGCTGTTCAATCAGGTGCTGCCCGATGTCGCCCTGTTCGGCGAGAAGGACTGGCAGCAACTCGCGGTAATCCGCCGCATGGCCCGCGATCTCGACCTGACCCACCCGCATGTCGGCGATATCCTCGGCGTCCCCACCCTGCGCGAAGCCGACGGCCTCGCGATGAGTTCGCGCAACGCCTATCTGACCCCTGACGAGCGCGCCCGCGCCGCCGCCCTGCCGCGCACGATGCTGGACACGATTGCCGCTATCGGCGCAGGCGAAGAGGTTGCCCAAAGTCTCGAACGATTGAGCCACGCCCTGCTCGCCGCCGGGTTTGCCGCGGTCGATTATGCCCAGCTCTGCGATGCCGAAACGCTTGCCCCTTTATCCGCGCGCGGCAGCGGCCCGGCCCGGCTGCTCGTCGCTGCCCGCATTGGCAAGGCGCGGCTGATCGACAACATGGCGGCCGCCTGAGCCATTGCGCCGTTTCCGGTCACCGTGTCGCAATTCGCTAATTGTGCTGGGAAAAACTAGGGCTTAGAATGCGCAGTCAGCGCCTGTGCCGGATTTCGCGCGATTCGCTGTGAACGGCATTACGGGCTGAAAGGGGTATTCGATGAAAAAGCTGTTCGGCAGCATGGCTGCACTCGCGGTTGTTCTTGCGGTTTCGCCGGCGCTCGCGGCGGATCGCGGCTCGTCTGGCCGGCAGTCGCAGGCGCGCGGCACGCGGGAAATCCCGCGCTGCACGCGCAACCTCGGCGCGATCGCGATCGTCGAGCCAGAGACCCAGTGGTGGCGCGAATATAATCTCGGCAGTCCCGAGGCGATCCTCAAGGTCTTCGTCCAGCAGTCCGGCTGCTTCAGTCTGGTCAATCGCGGCCGCTCGATGCAGAGCCGGGCGATGGAACGGGCGCTGGCCGACAACGGCGAGCTGCAGTCCGGCTCGAATGTCGGCAAGCGCCAGGTGCGAACCGCCGATTATTTCCTCGAACCCAACATCGTCACCGCCAACCGCAATTCGGGCGGCGGCGGGGCCGGCGCGGTCCTTGGCGGGATCGGCGGCCTGTTCGGCGGTTTCGGCCGCGCGGCCGGCGCAATCGCCGGCGGCATCAACGTCAAGAAGGGCGAGGCCAATGTCACGCTCTCGGTGGTGGATGCTCGCACGACCGAGGAAACGGCGCTGGTCGAAGGCTATTCCCGCAAGTCCGACGTCAGTTTCGGCGGCGGCGGTGGCGGCTTTTTTGGCGGAACCTTCGGCGGTGCCGCCGGCGGCGGGTATCAGGATACCGCGATCGGCCAGATTATCGTGCTCGCCTATCTCGACGCCTATACCAAGCTGGTGAGCCAACTGGGTGGCCTGCCCGACAATGCCGCGGCGGCCGCGCCGCTGGCCAAATAATCCAGGCAAGGCGGCGCGCGCCGACCGATCTCCGGATTTTCTGTCTGGCAAGCCTACAACGGCTTATCCGGAATATAACGAGCGGGGCGGAAGGCAACGCATCGGTGCTTGTCCTGAGCCTGCGCAGGCGATAGGCGCAGCCGCCCGATATTAGCCGATGGAGCCAGCCGCATGTCCGCCCTCGAAACCGCGATCGAAGCCGCCTGGGATGCGCGCGACAGCGTGACCCACGCGAGCAGCGATGTCCGCAAACCGGTCGAGGAGGCGCTGATGCTGCTTGATACTGGCGCAGCGCGGGTCGCCGAGCCGGACGGCAGCGGTGGCTGGAAGGTCAACCAGTGGCTGAAGAAGGCGGTGCTGCTTTCCTTCCGGCTTAATGACAACACGGTGATTCCCGGCGGATCGGGCGGCTCGCAGGCGTTCGACAAGGTGCCGTCCAAATTCGAAGACTGGGGCGAGAGCCGGTTCCGCGATGCGGGTTTTCGCGTCGTGCCCGGCGCGGTAGCGCGCCGCGGCGCCTATATCGCCAAAGGCGTGGTGCTGATGCCCAGCTTCGTCAACATCGGTGCCTATATCGGCGAAGGCAGCATGATCGACACCTGGGCCACAGTCGGCAGCTGCGCCCAGATCGGCACCAACGTGCATATTTCGGGCGGGGCGGGGATCGGCGGCGTGCTCGAGCCGTTGCAGGCCAACCCGGTGGTGATCGAGGACAATTGCTTCATCGGCGCGCGTTCGGAAGTGGCCGAAGGGGTGATCGTCGGGACCGGCGCAGTGCTGTCGATGGGTGTGTTCATCGGCGCCTCGACCAAGATTGTTGATCGCGCCACCGGCCATATCCACATCGGCAAGGTGCCGCCCTTCGCGGTGGTGGTACCCGGCTCGCTGCCCGGCAAGCCGCTGCCCGACGGCTCACCCGGCCCGTCGCTTTATTGTGCGGTGATCGTCAAGACGGTCGACGCCCAGACCCGCGCCAAGACCGGGATCAACGAGCTGCTGCGCGACTGAGGCGGAACCGGCCCCACGCGGGCAAGCGGAACGAAGCTCCCGGCGGCGCGTTGCGCAAGTATCGGCATGCCTCAATGGATGCTCCTGGAGGGACCATGGAACGCGAAGGCGACGAAGTTCACATTGAAACGAATGAAGCACGCGGCGGCAGCACCCCTCATATCGTGCGATACGTGCTGCTGATCAGCCTGCTGCTGGCGATTATCGCCATGTCGGTGATATGGATGACCGGTGCGGCGACCAGTTCCGGGTCAGGCTCCGGCCAGGCGGCCAGCACGCAGGCCAACCCCTAGCGCCTGATTGGATTCAAAAAGCAGTCGGGTTTTCTATCGGCTGATCCGCGCGATGGGCTGCGGCATAGACTTCCGCCCCGCGCATCACCCTCATCATATTGCGGCTGGCGACCTTTTCGAGGTCGGCTTGCGCATAGCCGCGTCGCGCCAGTTCGGCGAACAGGGCGGGATAGCCTGACACATCGTCCATGCCCTGGGTGGTCGTCGCCATGCCGTCGAAATCGCCGCCGATGCCGGCATGATCGATGCCGCTGCGCTTGACGATATGATCGATATGGTCCGCCACCTGCGCAATGGTCGAGCGCGGCGCGGGGTTGGCCTGCTCCCATTCGGCGAGCGCTGTCCTCGCGCCATCGGGGTCGCCGGAATGGACCGCGTCAAGCCGCGCCTTTTCCCCCGCCTGCCGCGCCGACCAGCCGCGCGCCGCCTCGCTGACATAGCTTGGCAGGGTCACCACCATGACGATACCGCCATTGGCCTTGATCCGGTCCAGCACGCTGTCCGGCACGTTGCGCGCGTGGCCGTCCACCGCCCGCGCGCCGGAATGGCTGAACATAACCGGGGCCTTGGCCACATCGAGAGCATCGAGCATGGTCGCCTCGCTGACATGGCTGAGATCGACCAGCATGCCGAGCCGCTGCATCTCGCGCACCACGTCGCGGCCAAAATCGGTGAGGCCATCATGCGCCGGCGCGTCGGTGGCGCTGTCGGCCCAGGCGGTGTTACGGAAGTGCGTGATCGTCATGTAGCGCGCGCCCAGCGCATACATCTGCCGCAGCACGCCCAATGATCCGCCGATCGAATGGCCGCCTTCGAGCCCGACCAGTGAAGCGATCTTGCCGCTCCGCACTGCCCGCTCGACCTCGGCGCTGGTGACGGCGAGCTGCATCTCGGCAGGGTAACGGGCGATCAGCCGCTTGGTCACGTCGATCTGTTCAAGCGTCGCCTGAACCGCCTGCTGCTCGCTCAGCAGCGAGGACACCCACACCGACCAGAACTGCGCCCCGACGCGGCCCTGGCGCAGCCGCGTGAGATCTGTGTGCATGGCTGTCCGCTTGTTGGCGGGGTCGGCGGTGAGGCGCGTATCGCGGAAATCGAAGTCGGCGATGATATTCTTGCGCCGCTCGCGCAGCTGCTCGGGCACGTCGTTGTGCCCATCCCACACTGGCGCGGCGCGCAGGGCCGCCTCGGCCACCTGCTCCGGCGTGGCTGCGGCGGCCTGACTTGCCCAGGCCGCCGTCAGGATGATCGCCGCCACAATCCGCATAAACACTCCCCTGTTACTCGCGCGATCATCGCCAGGATGAAAGCGCGCGGAGTGATCATAGGTGAGTTCCTCCCGTTTGCGAAATCGCGTCCCGGCATTCGCCCGGGCCGGGCAGAAGGAATTAATACTTCAATTCCGCGCCAAGCCATCTAAAGCCGCAATCGATGTCCGACACTCCCGATCCCGCCCCCGAATTCCATGGGCTCGCCAAGGCCGAGACGCTGGTCGAGGCGCTGCCCTATCTGCAGCGCTACGCCGGCCGCACCTTCGTGGTGAAATACGGCGGGCATGCCATGGGCGACCCCGAACTGGCGCGCGATTTCGCCGAGGATGTGGTGCTGCTGAAAGCGGTTGGGATCAATCCGGTGGTGGTCCATGGCGGCGGTCCGCAGATCGGCCGGATGCTCAAGAAACTCGGCGTCGAATCGCGGTTTGTCGACGGCCTGCGGGTGACCGACAAGGCAACCGCGGAGATTGCCGAAATGGTCCTGTCCGGCGCGATCAACAAGGAGCTGGTCGGCTGGATTGCCGGGGCGGGCGGCAAGGCGATCGGCATTTCCGGCAAGGACGGCGGGCTGGTTATCGCCCGCAAGGTGACCCGCACCACCATCGATCCGGACAGCCAGATCGAACAGGTGCTCGACCTCGGCTTCGTCGGCGAGCCGGAAACTGTCGATATCCAGATCATCGAGACGATCTGCACCGCCGGCATGATCCCGGTGATCGCCCCGATTGCACCGGGCGCGGACGGAGAGACCTACAACATCAACGCCGACACCATGGCCGGCGCGGTGGCGGCAGCGCTCGGCGCGGCGCGGCTGTTCCTGCTGACCGACGTCGCCGGGGTGCTCGACCAGCAGGGCAACCTCCTCACCGACCTCAACCCCGCCGATATCGCCGCGCTGCGGCAGGACGGCACCATTTCGGGCGGCATGATCCCCAAGCTGGAAACCTGCATCCATGCGGTGGAGGCCGGCTGCGAGGCGGCGGTGGTGCTCGACGGGCGGGTACCGCATGCCATGCTCCTCGAGATTTTCACCTCAAAGGGCGCAGGCACGCTGATCAGGGCGGGGTCGTAAATCCCGCTCCTGCAAGCGGGAGGGGAGCAAGTCGCACGCGATATTCCATTCGCCCCCGCTTGCCGGCCGCGCCAAGCCTCGGCTATCAGCCGCCGGCGTTGCCGCAAAAGGACTGACAATGATTGCTATCACCTTATTCCAGATCGTCGGCTATCTGATTTCGGTCATCGTTATGCTGGTAATCGTGCAGTTCGTGATGAGCCTGCTGATCAGCTTCAACGTGGTCAACATGCACAACGACTTTGTCGCCGCGATCTGGAAGGCGGTGAATGCCCTGCTCGATCCGCTGCTGCGGCCGATCCGGCGGTTCATGCCCGATACCGGCGCGATCGATTTCTCGCCGATGGTGCTGATCGTCCTGCTGCAGGTCCTGCGCATCGTCCTCGGAAATCTGGCGCAAGCCGCCATATGACCCTGGCCCATATTATCGACGGCACGGCCTTCGCCGAAGCTCTGCGCGCGCGGATCGCCGTGCTTGCCGCAAGCTTCGAACAGGCTGCCGGCCGCAAGGCGGGGCTGGCGGTGGTGCTGGTCGGCGACGATCCGGCCAGCCAGGTCTATGTCCGCTCCAAGGCCAAGCAGACCGCAGCCTGCGGCATGGAAAGTTTCCAGTTCCTGCTGCCCGCCGAGACCTCCCAAGCCGAGCTGCTGCATCTGGTCCAGCGGCTCAACGCCGATCCGGCGGTGGACGGTATCCTCGTCCAGCTGCCGCTCCCCTCGCATCTGGATGAACAGGCGGTGCTCGAGGCGATCGATCCGGCCAAGGATGTCGATGGGTTGACCCCGGTGAGCACCGGTCGCCTCGCGCTCGGCCTGCCCGGCCTGGTGCCCTGCACGCCGCTGGGCTGCCTGATGCTGCTCAAGAACCGGCTGGGCGCATTGTCCGGCCTCGATGCCGTGGTGATCGGACGCTCGATCCTGGTCGGCAAGCCGATGGCGCAATTGCTGATCAAGGAAAGCTGCACGGTGACAGTGGCGCACAGCCGCACCAGGAATCTGCCCGATGTGGTCAAGCGCGCGGACATCGTGATTGCC
>JANMCD010000097.1:0-3941 GCA_031360905.1 Novosphingobium sp. | reverse complement strand
ATGGGCCGTCCAGCGCGCCCGTTACATGACGCGTGAAACCATGGCTCCGCTCAGCGATAATCCCATCATCATGCTCTCGGCAGTGCCCGGAACATGACCAGCCCGGAATGACGCCGGAAAGCATGGGACCATCCCCAAGCTACACCACGTCCGGGGACACCATCTGTATGAAATTGAAACAGAAGGACAATTTGGCGTCGTCTCATTTATGTCTCGATTTGAGGCACTTGGCAGGGTAGAAGTTGTGCGGCCCTTGGGCGGAGTCCGTTAACCGCCACTGACCGCCTGCATCCGGCACATTTGGGGGCCTTAACGGGGCCTCCTTTGTAAGGTTGGCCAGAAATGTTGAGGTGTTCCGGGATTTTGTGGGCGCTATTGGCTTCCCGTCTGCGCCGGCAATACCGCCGTCAGGAAACGGCTTTGCCGGGGCGGATTCGGCGCTGAACGTTCGCGCCTGCCGCATTCATTCGCTCCAAACCGCAAAGCGATAGGGGGACGAGTGTGGGGACCATCCTATAAGGTTTAGGAAATCTGGTTGAATATCAACACTTTGTAAGAAAGTATTGGCTCCCCGAGTAGGATTCGAACCTACGACCAAGTGATTAACAGTCACCTACTCTACCGCTGAGCTATCGGGGAGCAGCCCGGTCTCCTGGGCAGGCCCAGTCTCCCGGGCAGGACTGCGCGTATATCAGTGCGGGCTGGTTTGGCAAGACCGGAAGGGGATTGCCGACAGCTTTGACGGTCATCCCGCCGAGGGCGCTGCGATCACACCTGGAACTGTTCGGCAAAGATGCGCTCATCAAGGCTGCTGCCGGGATCGAACAGCAGCGTCAGTTCGCGGTTGCGGGCGATGGCGATATGCACCTCCTTGATATCGCGCACTTCCTTCTGGTCGGCGACGGCGGCGACCGGGCGCTTGACGGGATCGAGCACCCGGAAGCAGACCTGCGCCTTGTCGGGCAGGATCGCCCCGCGCCAGCGGCGTGGACGGAACGGGCTGATCGGGGTGAGCGCCAGCATGTTGCAACCGAGCGGCAGGATCGGGCCGTTGGCGGAGAGATTATAGGCCGACGAGCCCGCCGGGGTCGCCACCAGCACGCCGTCGCAGGCCAGTTCCGCCATGCGCAGCTTGCCGTTGACCCGCACCTCCAGCTTGGCGGTCTGGCGGGTTTCGCGCAGCAGCGAGACCTCGTTGATTGCGTAATAGCTGTGCTCCGCGCCGCCATTGGTGAAAGCGGTCATTTCCAGCGGACGGACCGCGACGGGCTTGGCCTTGGCGACCCGCTCGCCGATCGCGCGGCTGCTTTTCGCCTTGTTCATCAGGAAGCCGACGGTGCCGTGGTTGAGGCCATAGACCGGCATCACCCGATCGAGATCGAGCATCCGGTGCAGCACATGCAGCAGATACCCGTCGCCGCCGAGCACGACCAATGCCTCGGCCTCTTCGGGCCGCACCCAATTATGTGCGCCCGCCAGCCCCGACGCGGCGTCCTGGGCGCGCGCATCGTCCGAGGCGAGAAGGGCCAGGCGCGGGGATTTGTTCATCATTCGGATTGATATGGCGGCGTTGATGCTTTGGCAAAGGCTTTGGCGTAAGTACCGCATCCATGACCCGAATTCCACGAGCGACAAGCGATGGCGGGCGCGATGCCCTGACCGGTCTGCCCGGTATCGAGGGCCTGCGCGACCGGCTGGGGGAATGGATCGTACAGGGTCGCAGCGAGGGGGAGGGACCGCGCCTGCACGCGCTCCTCCTTGCCTTGCGCCGCTTCGATGCGCTGAATCTGGCCTATGGCGCTGCCGCTGGCGACGCCGCGCTGGCTACCGTTGCGGCGCGTCTGACCCAGTTCGCCGCCCTCGAACTTGAGGGGCCGTGGATGGCGGCACGCTCGGGCGGGGGCAATTTCATCCTCATCGCCAATGAAAGTTGCAGCCGCCAGCGCTGGCAATTGTTCGCCGGGCAGTTGGCCGACCTCATCGCCCGGCCGATCGCCACCGCCTCGGGTGGGGCGCTGCGGCTTTCACCCAGGCTCGCCCTGCTGCGGGGCGTCGGCGGCGAGAACAGCGAGTCGATCCTCGACCGGCTCGGCCAGACCATCGCCAACATGCAGCGCCAGCAAGGCCGCCGGCTGGCCTGGGCGGACGGCGAGACCACCCGGCAGGGGCGCACCGCTGCGCAGCTGGAAGCCGATCTGCTCCGCGCGATCGACCGCGACGAAATCGAAGTGGTGTTCCAGCCGCAGTTTTCGCTACCCGAAGACAGGCTGACCGGGGCTGAGGCGCTGGCGCGGTGGAACCATCGCAAACTGGGCCGGATTGGCGCAGGCGCGCTGTTCGCCATCGCCGAGCGCGCCGATCATGTTGCGCCGCTGTCGCGCCACATTGCCGGGTTGGCGCTGGGCGCAGCGAGGAGCTGGGCCAGCCCGCTGCGCATGTCGCTCAATGTTACCGCCCTTCAGCTTTCGGCGGAAAGCTATGCGGAGGAACTGACGGCGATCCTGCGGGAAAGCGGTTTTCCGGCGGAACGGCTGACCCTCGAAGTTACCGAGCAGGCCTTGCTTGCCGACATCAAGATCGCCGCCCGCACGCTCACCGAACTCAGCGCCGCCGGCATCCGCATTGCGCTCGACGATTTCGGCGCGGGTTTCTGCAATTTCCGCTATCTCAAGCTGCTGCCGCTCGATTACCTCAAGCTCGACCGCTCGATGGTCGACGGCATCATTGGCGATGAACGGGACCTGGCGGTATTCCGGGGCATCGTCGCCATGGCGCGGGCGCTCGGCCTCGGGGTGATCGTCGAGGGAATCGAAAACGAAGCCCAGCGCGCGCTGGTCGCCGACGAGGGTTGCGCGTTCTACCAGGGCTTCGTGCGGGCCAAGCCGATGAGTGCGGCAGCGTTTGCAGAGCTGGCGGGGGCGTAATTCTTCGCTCAACCGGAAATACTACCCAGCCTTCCGCGCGATTGCGCTTAGCCCCTTGGTCAGCTGAAACAGGCCGTTGAGCCGCGCCTTGGGGTCGGCCCAGTGGCGGGTGACGACGATCTTGCTGTCTGGCCGCAGCTTGATCGTGCCTTCCAGCCGCTGGGCGTAAGCGATCAGCCCGGCCGGATCGGGGAAATTGTCGTTGTGGAAGCTCACCAGCGTGCCCTTCGCACCGACATCGATCTTGGCGATATTGGCGTCGATCGCCATGCGCTTGATCCCGATCAGCTTGATCAGATTGGCGGTGGCATCGGGCAGCGGGCCGAAGCGGTCGATCATTTCGGCGGCCAGACTTTCGATTGCGGCCTCGTCCTCGGCGTCGTTCAGCCGGCGGTAGAGCGCCATGCGCACGGCAAGATCGGGCACGTAGCTTTCCGGGATCATGATCGGCGCATCGACGGTGATCTGCGGATTGAGCGCCGAGCGTTCCCGCTCCAGCCCAAACTCCCCCGCCTTGGCCGCCAGGATCGCGTCCTCCAGCATCGACTGGTACAGCTCGAAGCCAACCTCGCGGATATGGCCCGACTGTTCGTCACCGAGCAGATTGCCGGCGCCGCGGATGTCGAGATCGTGGCTGGCGAGCTGGAAACCGGCGCCCAGACTATCGAGATCGCTCAGCACCTTGAGCCGCTTTTCCGCGACCTCGCTGAGCGCGGTATCGGTGGGCGTGGTGAGGTAAGCGTAGGCGCGCAGCTTCGAGCGGCCGACCCGCCCGCGCAGCTGATAGAGCTGGGCAAGGCCGAAGCGGTCGGCGCGGTGGATGATGATGGTGTTGGCCGCGGGAATGTCGAGGCCGCTTTCGACGATCGTCGTCGACAGCAGCACGTCGTATTTGCCCTCATAGAACGCGCTCATCCGCTCTTCGACCTCGCCGGCGCTCATCTGGCCGTGGGCGGTCACCGCCTTCACCTCCGGCACAGTCCGGTGCAGCCATTCCTCCAGCTCGGGCATGTCGGC